>JAFZAL010000174.1 GCA_017557195.1 Thermoguttaceae bacterium
GAATCGGCTTCGCGGCATAACGCGGCGGCGAGCGCTGACCTACGGTTTTACAAAACTGGTTGTCGAACTGGGTCTGTGGTTTTTCGCAACCCTGATTCTCGACAAAATGTTTGAACCCAGTCCCGTAATCCGCGGGATTATTCTGGCGGCGTCCGCAGTCTGGTTTATTTATCGCATTGTTGTTTATATCATCCGCCCGATGTTTCGCCCTATTTCAGACGAATCGATGGCGGCTTTGTGCGCTGTTACGTTCCCGGAAGAATCGGAACTGATTCTCACCGCCGTCCACCCGGCTGACCCTGAAGGGCAAGACCCGCAGCTGTGGACTCAAACCGTAGAAAAAGCCAACGCGCTGGCGGATCAGCTGCTCCGTTCCGGACGTCTGCGCGCTGCGTTCGACAATAAACGCTCGTTCCGCGGCTGGTTTAAGGCGATTGCGCTGGTCGCCGCCGTTGTCGGGCTGCACTACTATAATTCCATGTATCTTCCCGTCTGGTTCTCCAGAGTGATTTGCCTTTCCAGCGACCTCTGGCCGCGTCAGGCGCGAATTTGGGTAGACGGGTTCCCGGAAGACGCCAACAACCCGATCGGGAGAATTAAAATCGCCCGCGGAGACGACCTCGACCTTCGAGTTTGGGCGGACGCCGACCGACCGCTGGTTCCCAAACGCGTTACATTGGACTACCGCGATTCCAACGGCGTTCATCGATACGCAACCATGGTTCGTCAGGGGGCGGTCAACGACGAAACGGAGAAGCCTGATTCTTCTCGCAACTCGCAACTCGCAACTCGCCTCTCCTTTACGTTTACCCTTCGCGGCGTTCTCAACCCGCTGACAATCAACTTCCGCGGGGCGGACGTCCAGCTTCGGGGGCTGTATATAGACGTTGTCGAAAGCCCGGTTATCGTCAAGGCGCAGCTTCGTCTGACGTATCCGAAGTACATGAACAAAAAAGACCGCGTTGTCAACGTTTCCGACTCGACCCAAATTCCGTTTGGAACAAAGGCGACGCTCGTTCTGACGCCCAACAAGCCGCTGCAGTCTGTAACAGCTCAGCTTACCGCCGTTGACGGCTCCAAGACCAATCCCGCTGTTACGTTTATCAAATCCTCAGACGCCAGCCAGCCGGACTCGTTCCAGCTTGACCTGGGCGAAATGACGTCGGAACTCAGCGCGTCGTTCTCCCTGCTGGATGAAGACAACCTCAAAAGCCGGAAAGACGCGTCGTTTGCGTTCTCGATTCTTCCTGACGCCGTCCCCTCCCCGGCTCTTGCCGCAAAGGGAATGGGCGTCGCCTGCACCGTTGACGCAATTATTCCCATTTCCGGAACCATCACAGACGACTACGGCGTTTCGTTCGCCCGATTCGCCTATACGATAACCCGCCGCGGTGAAAAGCTGACCGGTACGATTCCAATCGCCGACTGGCCGGATCGACCGCTGGACGTTAAAGTCAACACGACGTTTGAACCCGTCAAAGCGGACGTTCTTCTGGACGACTCGATTTCACTTTGTATCGAAACCGGCGACGGCTACGACCTCCCGGAAGAGCGCAATCCGAACGTCGCTCAGACGCCGACCACGACGCTGGAAATCGTTACACCGCAGCGAATGAGAACCATTCTCGAAGCGACCGAGCTTAACCTCAGACGCCACTTCGAGACTGTCTTCGACGAAGTCAAAACGACCCGCGACCTGTTCAACTCCATTTCCATTCAGAAAGACGAGCAGAAAAAAGAGTCGGACGGGGAAGGCGACGCTGCTGCGTCCACGCCCACCGTGCCGGTTGCCGTTCGACTTCTTCACGCAGACCGCGCCGTTCAGAACGCCCGAAAGAACATGCAGGAATTTCTGGCGGAAGCGGAATCGTTTGAAGACCTGGTGGATCAGATGGTCAACAACCATATCGACACGCCGGAATGGAAATCGCGTCTTCACGACGGCATCGCCGTCCCGCTGACGAAAATCGCCAACGAGTCGTTTACAGAGCTGGAAAAGCGGCTTATTAAATTCCGTACCGCCATGGAATCTGGCGACTGGTCTGCCCTGCCCGGCTTAAAAGCCGCCGCCGCAACCCAGTTTGAAACCGTCGTCGTTCAACTCGACGCCGTCCTGGCGAAAATGCTCCAGATGGAAGATTTCAACGAAGCAATCGAAGAACTCCGCTCCATTATCAGAAAGCAGGAACAGATGGAATCCGACATGAAAACCAGACAGCGGGAAAGCCTGGAAGACCTGCTGTAATAGTTAGGAGTGAGGAGTTAGGAGTGAGGAGTTACGCAAGCGTCACGCTTGCGTCGGGGACTGCGGCGGCTTGACGCCGCCTTAACCAAAGCCCCGCTAAAAAACTGTGATGAGTCCGGTTCGCGGCAGTCCCCTGCCGCCCCCGATGGCGGGGGAGCCAATCCGCGCTGCCGCGCGCCTGCCAAAATTCGCTCCCGTTGGTCGCTTTGCTCTTTCTTTATGAAAGTTTTTAAGCCGCAAAGTCCGCAAAGTCCGCAAAGAAATGGAAGGCGGTAACGGAGCGAGTGTAACGAGCGTAGTTACGCTTTGTTCGAAGGGTGAAATACCTCATTGCGTAAGCCGGAAACGTCCCTTGGATGGACTCCGCCCTCGGAGTCCTTCTTGACGGCTTGCCGTCAAGAAATCGCGGCAGCCTCCAAGAATCTTGAGAACGTGTCAATCCGCCCGCCCCGCTGGATCGCGGCTGTATCAGCCGCCAAAGGAAAACCTCACGCGGAGATGCGGAGATGCGGAGGATGTTCGCGAAATTTTAAACAAATAAGCGGGAGTTTCCTCCCGCTTTAGCAATTATTCTTTTACGATTTAAGCGTAACTACGTTCGCTGCGCGAACTCCGTTACCGCCTTTCATTTATTTCTTTTCCTCACGTACAGCAGCCCTGCGGCGCCGAGAATCAGCAGCGCCCACGTCGACGGTTCAGGAACAGCGTTGGCGTCTACAGTACCGGTAATAGCATAAACGCCGCCGCCTAACGGAACGTAATCCAAATCCGTAAAATAGTACGAGCTAACATGGCTAAGCAAGTTTTCTCTAAATCCATCTTCGCCGCTGTTGCTTCCGTACAAAATCGCGGTAAACGTATCGCCGCCTTTTAATGTACTGTCATCTGCCAATTCCAGATATATCAGACCGTTATTTAATTCAATATCGCCTGTAACAATTAACGAGTCGTTCTTATTGGTTTCTTCCCCGCCGATTTCCATCAACAGAGCCGATCCGGCTTCGTTAAGAATAAACCCACCGCCAAACGTAGCCTCGCCAACGGAGTTGCCGGGAGAAAAGACCGCATTCGGTCCGTCTATTGCGTCTACTAAAAGATTACCGTTCATGTAACCTCTAATATCAACGCGACCGGAAGAAACAACAAAATTGTCAACAGAGAATTCCAAGTCCGCGTTGGATATACCTTCTGTATTAATCTTTAGTCTTCCTTCTCCGGTTTTAAGAATATCGCCGTTGCCTATGACGCTTGCCGCATTAGTAAAGATAAGCGTCTTTTCGCCGCTGGCAACGTTATATTCCAGCGTTCCTTTTGTTCCGAGCGTTTCATCCGCTTCAAGCGTAATAACGCCGTTTGCAGTTACAGCATCGTCGGTAAGTCGAAGCGTACCGTCGGAAACAGTTGGATTTCCTGAGTACGCGTTGGCTTCAGTAAAGACCAGCGTTCCCGCCCCGGTTTTCGTAAAAGTGTTGTCGTAAAGCGGCGAAATCGGAGTCGAAATAGTTACAACATCGTCAGCGCCGGCTACGGTAATTCGTTTTTCGCCGTTGAGAGTAATCGTATTACTGCCGTCGATTGTCATAGAACCGTTGAAATCCAGCGAATTGACGGTAACGTTTTTATCCAGCGTCAACGTTGGAGAATTTTCAGCGTCTAACTGTACGGCAGAGGAATTGGCAAACGCCTGATCGGTTAATTGATTCGCATTCCAGACGGAATCAGACCAATTACCGTCAGCTGTAACATCCCGCTGATATCCGGTTGCAAGATACAAAGACGGATTGTTATAAAGGAATGAAACCTGTTCCGCCGTCAGCGGCTGGTTATAAAACTGAACTTCATCAACGGTAGCTGTTCCATTGCGTTGACCTGTATTGAAATTACCGCCTAAGGTGATATAGCTGATTATATCAGAAATATCTGCTTTGTTTACTGTCGCTTTTAAACCGCCGTCAATATACAATTTTCCATCGCCAGATACGGGGTCTGAGGTAAAAGCAAAATGATGAAAACCAGATGAGACGTTGGTACTTCCAGCAAACGTTCCCCATGGAGAGTTATAGATGCTCAAAGAATTATTTGCTCTTTGGAAATCGCTATCGAGATACTGTGATGTAAACACGCTAAGATAATCCATCCAGTTGGCGCTAGGTTGCTTGCCCCAAAAAGAGATAGAAAAGTTGTTTAAGTTTACATTAGCTGCAGAAACATTAATGAGGCATTTACCGGTAGAAGAACCATAAAACGTCTTACCAACTTTTCCATCATTTATGATAGTTGGATTTGATCCGCCGGACGTATGAGCTAAACTGGCAGTACAGCCATTTCCAGAAGAATCTGTAAATGTTCCTTCGTTAAACGTCCAGTACGTCATCAGATCCGCCATAGCGATATTGGAACAGCAAAGAATTGCAAGAATTGCAAAAAGAACAAATCCACCGCGTGTTAAAATGTGGGGGGGGGGCAGAATGAGTAGTCTTTAGGATTGAGCATTATTTTACTCCTTCTCTAGTGGGTAAAACTGGTAAACGGTTATTTAAACGACTTTTGCGGCGGTACGTCCCGGCGCAAAAATAATATCGCTTTTTTACATTAACTACATTATACACTCAATTTTGCAATCGTGAAGCGCTAAATGGGAAAATTTTTGAAAAAAAAGTGAGAAATTTTGGGACTGTAGTAAAAATAGATAGAATTTATGTCGTGTATGGCGAGCTTCGCTCGCGATCCAGAAAGGTTGTTGGCTGCGAAAGATATTGTTCATCAGGACAGAGAGGCTTTGGCGGGCGAAGACGCCCGCGAACCAGCAGGTCGGAGCGGCTATTCTGCGAAAGAGATTATTGGAGGCTTCCGCCGCAAGCGATCAACGGGAGCGGCGTCTTGCTAACTTGAAAAAACTTTCGGTCGCCAGCAAGCTGGCTCCCTTCTTAGGGAAGTTTTTTCAAGTTAAAAAAAGAGGGGAAAACCTTTTTTGAAAAAAGGTTCTTCCCCTCAAACTCCCCTTTCCAAAAAACTTTAGGTAGGGAACATCCGTAAACCAATCGGCGAAAATCTGTCTAATCCGTAAAATCCGTGTGCGGACTGACCCGCTCACAACCTTCGATAAGCTAATTACGCGCAATTCTCTCTGCCACGCTCTTTTCGTAAGCGTCGAGGTCGGCGATTTGTCTCTGGGCGACGCCGGAGTCCATAGCCGCCTGGGCAACGTAACGGGCGACGCGCGGGACGACGCGCGGGTCAAACGGTTTCGGAATGACGTAGTCGTTTTTGAGCGGGTTGACGCCGTCGAACATGCCCGCGGCGCTGTCTGCCGGGTAGACGGTTTCGTATTCCTTCTTCAGCTCGTCCGGAACCTGCTCGCAGGCGATTTCCGCAATCGCTTTGCTGGCGGCAAGCTGCATGGGAATGTTGACGTCGGTCGCCTGAACGTCGAGCGCGCCGCGGAAAATGCCGGGGAATCCGAGGACGTTGTTGATCTGGTTCGGGAAATCGCTGCGTCCGGTGCCGACCACGCCGGCGCCCGCCTGACGCGCCAGCGCCGGGTCAATTTCCGGAATCGGGTTCGCCATGGCGAAAATAATCGAGTGGTTCGCCATCGTCTTAACCATGTCCGGCGTGAGAATGTTCCCGACGCTCAAGCCGAGAAAGACGTCTGCGCCAAACATCGCTTCCGCCAGCGTTACGTTTGTATCGGCGGCGAACCGGGCTTTCTGCTCGTTCAAGTCCGTGCGATAAGTGGAAATGACGCCTTTGCTGTCGAACATGAGGAAATTCTCGCGTCGCGCCCCGGCGGTGATGTACAGCTCGCTGCAGGAAATGCCGGCAGCCCCTGCCCCGTTGACGACGAATCGGCAATCTTCAATCTTCTTGCCGACCATCTTCAGGGCGTTGATAATCGCCGCCAGAGAAATAATCGCCGTTCCGTGCTGATCGTCGTGGAAAACCGGGATTCCCATCCGGGTTTTGAGCGTCTGTTCAATCTCGAAACAGGCGGGCGCGCCGATGTCTTCCAGGTTGATTCCGCCGAAAGTCGGTTCGAGCCGTTCGACGGTCTCGATAACCTTCTGAGCGTCCGTGCGTCCGTTTTCCTGATGAACTTTCCCGATGCACAGCGGGACAGCGTCGATATCCGCAAACCGTTTGAACAGAACGGCTTTGCCTTCCATAACCGGCAAGCCGGCTTCCGGTCCGATGTTGCCCAAACCGAGAACGGCAGTGCCGTCAGACACGACGGCGACGGAGTTCCCGCGACCGGTGTAATTCCAGACGTTTTGTACGTCTTCCTTGATTTCCAGACACGGCGCAGCAACGCCCGGCGTATACGCCAGCGACAGTTCCGCCGCAGTCTCGCACGGCTTGGTAATTTTTACAGACGTCTTTCCCGGAACAGGCTGGGAATGGTACGCCAACGCGGCGGTTTTCAGTTCTTCGGATTGGTTCATGGGGAGGGATTTAGTGGTAAGTGGTTAGTGAGTAGTGGTTAGTTGCGAGTTGCGAGTGGCGAGTTGCGAGAAGAATCCGCACGCTATCCACTCTCTAATATTAATCTTGCCACATTTTTTCATCTTGTCAAGGGAGGAACGGACAATTAGCAATTGCCAATTAGCTATTTGCAATTTTTCTTGCGTCGCGTTGTTTTTTGAAATTTTTACGTAAAAAGCGACGATTATTTTCTGATTATCGTGTATAATATATGTTGAATAACGCTATAGGGGCTTTGCATTGAGGGGGAGAAGTATGTAATTTACTTCTCGTCTCGACGAATGCGTTTCCCCTATTACAAAACTTGCAGACGTAACTTGCAGCAATACCATGACAACATCTAAACTATTTTACCGATTTTGCGGAATCGTTACAATCGTCGCGTTACTGAGCGTCAGTTTGTTCGCACAAGACAAACCCGTTCCGACGGCGTATAGTTCTTATCTCGACGCGGTCAACGCCCCGTATGCGTGGGAGCGCGGGTATACAGGTCAAAACGTTGTTGTGGGCGTTATCGACGACAGCATTGACATGAACCACCCGTTCTTCAGCTCTAATATCGATACGGATTCAGCATACAATACCGGCGTTATGTACAACAACGCTTTTTTCAAGCAGAATTTTATGTCGAATCTGCCGACGCAACTCCGAAACAATACGTCTGCTGTTTGGGACAGAGCCACGGTTAAATATAACAACTCCAGTTCAAACTCCGTCAGCGAATACGATTCTCACGGCACAAGCGTAACCGGATGCATTGCCGCCTACAACGCTTCTACTAACACATACGGTCCTGCCTACAACGCGACAATCGTTCCTATTCGCGTCGATTTCCCCTGTCAGGCGTTTAACGTTACACTCAACGGCTATAGCGTTGGAAACTATACGTTTGCTCAAGCTCTTGTTTATGACAACGAAAATATTGACATCAAAAACAACTCCTACGGGACTTCTATGGGATATATTGGTCAAGACTATGACTTGACAATCGCCGCCATTAACGACGCCATGGCAAACAACACGATTTTGCTTTACTCCGCCGGCAACGAACGCAATAAAACCAATTACTCCAACAACAAGGACTGCTCTAAAAGAATAACAAACGCTCACCCGTACACAATCACCGTTGCTGCAACCGGCAAAAACTATACAACAGATTACACCGGATACGCGCCGTTTAGCAACTACGGAGCCTGCGTGTTCATAACCGCGCCGGGCGTTGGAATTCGAACCTCTGACCGGGAAGACGTCAAGACCGGCAATGTGTTTACCTACAATGCCACGCTGGTTTCTGAATCCAGTTATCAGGGATCCGTTTCCGGCAACATGAACTCGTCGTTTAACGGGACGTCCGCGTCCTGCCCGGTAGCGTCGGGCGTTTTGGCTTTGGCTCTGGACGCCTATAAAAAAGCCTATCCGGATCAAACCTGCGACGTCCGGTATATCAAACAGCTTCTCGCCAGAACGTCAACGAAAATCGACACAGAAGCTACAGCTCCGGAAGTAAAATGGGTTACAAACAACGCTGGCATTTCCTTCTCTCACACCTACGGATTTGGACAGATTAACGCTCAAGGGTTGATTGACGCCATTCTCGATCCGATCGGAACGCTTGGCAAGAATTACGACGTTGTAACAGAGCCGTCGGTTGCCTCGTTTGACTGGTCAACCATGACGGTTTCGTCAGAGCAGTTTTTGCAATATGCGACAACCTATCCGTCGACCGGCAATTCCGGCGGTTCCGTCTACATGACAACCTTCGGCATTTCCGAAGAAGAGCTTCTCGCCGCCGCCGCGGAATACCAGTCCGGGTCAGCGGCGTACGTAACGCCAAACGATTTCGAACTCATGGCGGCAAACGAACCCGTTTATACTAACACCGTAACCGTCTCAGACAACTCATTCCTCAGTTCTGGAATCGTCAAACAGGAGATGGAAGAAGTCGTCGTAACGCTCACCGCCACAGCTGCCAATTCAACAACCGGATTCGACCCGCGCGACATGCAAATCACGCTTGACCACGACGGCGTAACGAGCTATCTGGCGTTTGCCGACCCAACCAGCGCTCAGTACAACGTCAACTCTATAACCTGGTCGTTCTGCTCCAATGCCTTCTGGGGCGAAGACCCGACTGGCGAATGGACGTTAAGCGTTTACAACCTGGGATCAGATACTACAACGTTTAATATCAGCAACGTTGTCAGCACGTTCTATATGGGCGAACTGGAAGCGACCTTCGACCCGACCGCCGCCGTCCCGGAGCCGTCGACGTGGACTTTGCTGGCGCTGGGGACGATGGGATTGCTTTATATTCGCAGACGCAAATAAAAATTCTTCCCTGCCCTTGCAATTGATTTTTGATTGCTGTATAATCGAAACTGTTCAATCAGGAATTGGACAGTTTTTTTGTTTTCCCCCCTTTAACTGATACGAGAGGAACGACTCATGAATAACATTATATCCCGCCGCGCCATGTTGCAGGGTTCCGCAGCTGGTCTTGCCGCGCTTGCCTGCGGCGCTTTAACAGGATCCGCTTTAGCGGAAGAAAAACGTCACGTCTATAAAATCGGGGCGTGGTCCAGCAACTTCGAACAGGCGCAGAAGCTCGGTCTGGACGCCCTTCAGGTTTCCTTCAGCCTCCGCCCCCGCGACAACGGCGACCTGAGAAATCCGGACGTTCAGAAAGAGTATCTGGAACGCTCGCAAAAGACCGGCGTTGCGATTACCTCGTTTGCCATGGGCGAATTCAACGGCAACCCGCTGTGGCAAATTGACGACGCTGAAGAACAGGTTACAAGCTGCATCAACGCGATGGCGGCGATGAACGTCAAACAGGTTCTCATTTCCTTCTTCGGGAAAGCCGACCTCAACACCGACGAAAAGTATGCTGAAACGATTAAACGGTTCAAAGCGCTCGCGCCCAAGGCGGAAGACAAAGGCGTCATTCTCGCCGTCGAAGCCCCGCTTAATGCCGAACAGCACCTGAGAATTATCGACGGCGTCAATTCCCCCGCCGTTCAGATTTACTACGATCCCGGCAACATGATTCGTCTGTTCGGCACGACGGAAGGCATCTGCGAAGACATCCGCAAGCTCAAAGGACACATCGTCGAAGCCCACTGCAAAGACAATACCATTCTCGGCAAAGGACGCATCGACTACGCTCAGGTTCTCGCTGCGTATCGAGAAATCGGATTCTTTGGAACGCAGGTTATTGAAGGCTCAATCGACAACTCGCTCGGCTACGAAGAAAGCATCCGTCAGGACGCTGCGTATATGAGGTCGATTTAGGCAGTAGGCAATAGGCAGTAGGCAGTAGTTTTGAGGGAATAGGGAGTAGGGAATAGGGAATAGTTTTGAGACAATAGATATATTTCCTATGCACTAAGCGCTATGCACTAGGCACTATAATCTTTTTATTTTACAATTACCATGAAACGACTATTTATCACATTAAGCTTAATTCTGTTCTGCGCGGCGACGGCATTTGCAGACGCGCCGGCGTCAACAATTGGGAACAACGATTGGTTCAAGGGCAAGGTTGGCGTCAACCTGTACTCGTATCGTCAGATAGCGTCGAAAGACCTCAACAAGGCGATGGACGTTGCCAAGGAAGTCGGGTTCGTCTACATTGAATGTAACAACCCGTACGGACATTCGCTTCAGGAATACCGAAAGATGGTTGACGAACACGGGTTCATTCCCGTCAGCCGGAATTTCGGTTTCGATCAGTGGGAAAAGAATCCGGAACAGACCGTTCAGGACGCTATCACGCTGGGCGTTAAGTACGCCGGCACCGCATATCTACCCTGCAAAGGCGGACGGGACAAGGGTCTGACGGAAGAGGAAGTTCGCCATCACGCCGAGGTTATCAACAAGGCGGCGAAACTGCTGGCTCAACACGGCATGAAGTTCCAGATTCACAACCACTCTCAGGAGTTCGCCCCGTACAAGGACGGCAAGACCATGTTCGACCTGCTCATGGAACTGACCGACCCGGAAAACGTCGTTGTCGAACTGGATATTACGTGGGTCGCGTACCCGTGGAAAGCCGACCCGGTTGAAATTATCAAGAAGTATCCGAACCGGATCAAGCTCATGCACGTCAAGGACTTCACGCCCTCGCCCGACGGCAAGTACCCCGGATCCGTTCCCGTCGGCAAAGGTTCTCTGCCGATTAAGGAAATCCTCGTTGCCGCTCAGGAAGCCGGAGTTGACTATTACCTCATCGAAGACGAAGCCAACCAGCCGCTGATCGACGTTCCGGAAACGATTAAGAATATGGAAAATATGAAATAATGCGTAATGCGTAATTCGTAATGCGTAATTACGCTTCGCGGCGGCGCTAAGGTTGTTAGCAGGTCAGTCCGCACACGGATTTGACGGATTAAACGGATTTTCACCGATTGGTTATCGGTCGTTTTTTACTGAATTTCTCCCCTTACTAAAGTTTTTTGGAAAGGGGAGTTTGAGGGGAAGAACCTTTTTTTCAAAAAAGGTTTTCCCCTCTTAATTTATAACTTGAAAAAACTTCCTTAAAAGGGAGCCAGCTTGCTGGCGACCTAAGTTTTTTCAAGGCGGCGAGGCGCCGCTCCCAGTCCGCGCTGCCGCGCGAGACGTATTATACCCGCTCCCGTTGGTCGCTTTGTCCTGCACTGGAACTTCGCCGCAGCTGAAAACCTTTCTGGATCGCGGACGTAAGTCCGCAAAAGAAATCTCACGCAAAGTCCGCGAAGTTCGCGAAGAAATAAAAAGAAAGCGGGAGCTTTACTCCCGCACTCTGAAATTGTTACAATTCCGCATTACGAATTACGCATTACGCATTAATCTTTATCCCAGCTTGCGTTTGTCAATAACGCGTTTGGCTTTGCCGAGGAATCGTTCCAGCGTAGCGTACTGAACGAGGTTGAGTTTCGCTCGGACGCCGGTGACGGACTTGATTGCATCGCCGATCTTCTGGGAAATCTCTTTCATGTCGGACATCTTGTCGGAGAAGTATTCCGGCAGAATCTCGACGTTGACGGTCATTTCGTCCATGGCGCCGGGGCGGTCGATTTCAATAACGTAATGCGGAGCCGTGCCTTTGACGCGCAAGAGGGCTTCCTCGATTTGAGTCGGGAAGACGTTGACGCCGCGGATGATGAACATGTCGTCTGAACGGCCCTTGATTCGGGACATTCTCTTTGTCGTTCGACCGCACTTGCAGGGACCTTCGTCGAGAATGTACGCCAGGTCGCGGGTTCGGTATCGGATAATCGACATCGCCTTGCGGGACAGGCTGGTAATAACCAGTTCTCCCAGCTCGCCGGGCTTGACCGGTTCGAGCGTGTCCGGGTCAAGACATTCGACAATAAAGCGGTCTTCCTGAATGTGCATGCCGTGCTGATAGACGCATTCTCCGGATACGCCGGGACCGAACGCCTCGGAAAGCCCCCAGTTGTCGAAGACCATAATTCCCATGGCGTCCTGAATGCGATGGCGCATGTCTTCCGTCCACGGTTCCGAACCGACGTGAGCGTATTTCAGCGGCAGTTCGTCTGGCGTGATGCCCTGTCGCTGTACTTCTTCCGCAATAACGGTTGCGTACGACGGCGTACAGATAAGCGTTTCCGGCTTGAGATCCATCAGCGACATGACCTGTCGGGGCGTGTTGCCCGCCGCCAGCGGAATGACGGCAGCGCCGACGTTCTCGACGCCGTAATGAAGGCCAAATCCGCCGGTAAACATGCCGTATCCGAACGAGATCTGAACCAGATGGTGCGGCTGAAGCCCGCCTGCGACGAGGAATCGGGAACACAAGTCCGCCCACGTCCGGAGGTCTTCCTGCGTATACGCCATAAAGGTCGGTTTGCCCGTCGTACCGGACGAGCCGTGAATTCGGGCGATTTCCGAACGATGAACGGCGATGTAGTCCAGCGGATACCCTTCGCGTAAGTCCTGCTTGGTTGTAAAGGGCAGACGGCGGATGTCGTCCAGCGTTTTAATATCTTCAACGGAAACGCCGGCTTCCTTGAATTTCTTTTGATACATCGGCACGATTGACATGCGCGCAACCGCTTCTTTAAGCCGATACAGCTGCAAAGCGTTCAACGCTTCGCGATCCATACACTCCGCCGGATTCCAAATTCGCGGAGGAAACGAGAGGTCTTTCATGGTGGGGATTAGTGCATAGTGCATAGTGCCTAGTGCATAGGTTTTAGTAAGACGCTTTGCGCCCTACGCACTAAGCACTAAACACTAAGCACTTCTAACTCTTATCTAAGGTTCTTAAACAGTTCTTCTGACGAAATAACGCGAATGCCGGCTTTCTGGAGGGCTTCGATAGCGAAATCGGGGTTGTCGAATCGAAGAATCAGAATAGCGGAATCTTCCATTTTGCGGGTGAACGCGTACATGTATTCGACGTTGACGTTGGCTTCATCAAAGACTTTCAGAACGCGAGCCAGTCCGCCGGGTTCGTCTTTGATTTCCGTCGCAACGACGTCGACGATTTTGACGACGCGGCCGTCGGCTTCCATGAGCTGCTTCGCCTTTTCCCAATCCTCGACAATCAGACGAAGAATGCCAAACTGTTCGGTATCCGCCAGAGAAAGGGTAACGAGGTTGATGTCGGCGTCCGCCAAATGCTTGCACACTTCGTACAGGCGTCCCGGCTTATTTTCCAAAAAAACGGAAACTTGCTTGATTTTCATGTTTTTTATCTCCTGTGAACTCGTCGTGTAAACGAACTCCGCAATGAAAAAAGAAAACTATAGTTATTCCTCTGATTATATATTATATCCTATTTGTGCATTCAGTACAACCGGGGGGGGAGAAATTTTTTAATTCGGAATGCGGAATTCGTAATGCGGAATTGACGCAAAGCGATCAACGATGGTTACGTGAGAGGCAAAAAAGATCGGGGAATGCAGCGCCCATAGGCGCCGCCTTAACCTGTGACACGCGATGATAACAGGAAAATGTTTAATCAGTTTCCTATTGCAAAAGAAAATTTTCTGCGATTCTTTGGACAAGGCGGCTTCAAGCCGCCGCAATCCCCGAAATTACGCATTCTTTTTTCGCCAGTACATCAGCCCCGCAGCGCCGAGAAGCAGCAGCGCCCACGTCGACGGTTCGGGAACGACGGCAACGGGGTCGGAAGACGCGCCGACAGTAAGATACAAACCGCCGCTTCCGCCGGTCAAGCTGAACAAGTCCCTATTGGTTCCCAGCCATTGCGAATAATCTTTGCCATCTGTAAATTTATTGCCGGCTACCAGCAAGTAAGAATTGTCATCCATCGTCCAGTCGTTAGGATCGCCGTCAAACGCCAGAGAAATCATGCGGTTTCCGGCGGTAAAGGTATTGTTTTCTCCGAGAACTAAAAGGTCGTGATCATTGCCCTCGTCGGTATACGTTCCGAATTCAAACAGAGCCGTACCGCTGTTAACGATAACGTCGCCGGTAACGTTCAAAGTTCCCACGGAATTGCCGGGCGAAAAGACCGCGTTGTTGTTAATTTCGATGGACCCTACAAAGTAACCTTTGAAATCCAGTTCGCCTGCGTTGACAACAAAGGATCCAGCCGAAATGGTATTAGGAGAATTTATATTGTCGATTTTCAAAGTTCCAGAACCGGACTTGACAATCTGACCGGAGCCGGAAATGGCGTTGGCGCTTGTAATTACAATTGGGTCTGCGAGGTCGTCCTCGTAACCGAAATCCAATTGGGCGCCTTGGGCTATGGTTGTTGCGCCTGAACCCAACGAACCGGCGCCTGTCAGTTTGAGCGTACCAGCTTGAATTGTTGTTGCGCCAGTATAGTAATTATTTCCGTTAATGGTCAGCGTTCCGCCGTCGTCTGACCCGTCGCTGGCTTTAACCAGATTGAACCAGTTGTACCAAAGGTTGCTGGAGTTTATTTCGCCTAAATCCCCGTTGACCGTTCCAGAACCAACGGTGAGAGTTGCATAAGGAAGATTCGCGGAAGATGCCGGATTGTGGCTATATCTGACCGTAGAACCAGAATCGGTATTGAGTACTTTAACAGTCAGATTTTTCGCGCTGTCTGTATGCAAAGTAGCTTTAGCGTTTTCACTCACATAAAGCGTTGCGTTTCCCAGGTTGGCATCTTTATTGAATGTTACAGCTCCTGTTACTTTAACCAAACCGGAAAATTCCTGCGCGTTATTGGTTGAAAAGTAAATCCAGGATTGATTGTCGGCATCCAAAATACCCTTCGTTACCAATTCCAGCGTTCCAGCGCCAGCTAAGGCTGTAGAAGTGTTGAAATTCTTGTTGTTGTACTCGTTGTTTACAATTTTGAGCGTACCGGCGGAAATTGTTGTTGTTCCGTTATAATAATAATTTCCATTAATGGTCAGCGTTCCGCCGTTTGCTGACCCGTCAGAGGCTTTAACCAGATGGACGTTGTTCCAATTCGTGTTTATTTTTCCAAGATTTCCGTTAATTTCGCCGCGCCCCACGGTAAGAGTTCCATAGCCGCTGTTAGGATTATTGGAACAAATGCGAACTTCTGAACCGGACTTCGTATTGAGTTCTTTAACCGCTAAGCTGGAAACCTTGCTGCTAACGGAATGAAGACCGACAGAGCCGCCAGCTCCAACGTTTAAAACCGCGTTGCCCAAATTGAGAGTTGTAATAGCGTTGCTGTCGGTTTTAATCATAATTTTGGAAGCATTGACGACGTTGACGGTTCCGGTAAACGCCTGAGGCGTTGATGTATCAGTTGTGTTGATATTGAACACCGTCCAGTTATCTCCGGTGAAATCCAAACTCCCCGAACCCTTCAAAGCAGTTGATGTGGCAAAAACCTGATAATTGCTTCCACTTAACTTGTTGGTAAGTTCCAGCGTTCCGCCCTGTTGAATTTCGGTAGAGCCAGTAAATTTAGGCGTTCCACTCAAAATTAAGGTTCCACCGTTTTCAACAACAGTATCGCCAGAATAAGTGGGAGTTCCGGTCATTTTTAAGGTCCCGCCTTTAACGTCAACCTTGCTGGTGTATTGAGGATTTCCGCTTATCGTTAAGGTTCCGCCTTCAACAACCGTTTCGCCAAAATAGTAAAGCGGTCCGCTTAAAGTTAATTCTCCTCCGCTTTCCGTACCGTCGTTGCCTTTAGTTAAATTTATATGGTTTACATAACGGTAAGAGCCATTTGGCGGATAGTCATTGTTATCTTGAAGTCGACCGATTTCTCCGGCGAAAGTTCCGCTGTAAACGGTTAAATTGCAGAACATTTCTGGTTTATCAAGATGTGTTGTTGAATCAATAGTGGAGGAATCGATGTTAATAATTCTACCGTACTTGTTGCCATTTAACGTTCCAATTGTCAAACTTGAACTGCCTTTGTAAAACGCCAATTCCGAAAAGCCTTTGGAACTTCCGTTAATTTCTAACGCAGCATTTGGCAAGCTGAGGTTTACCGCTTTACTGGAATCGCCAAGCCTTACGCGCCATTTGGCAGTTATGCTGGTATCATTTATTTGAATCGTTCCTGTAAATGGCTGTTGTGCGCTGTTTGAAATGTCGAAATTGATGTTATTGCCGAACATTTGCAGCGTTCCAGAGCCGGCAAGTCCGCTTGAAGTTGTGAAATTGTTTTTGAATACCAACGATCCGCCGTTAATTGTGGTTGTTCCGGTAAATGTATTAGCGCCGGTAAGAGTAAGCGCGCCATCGCCGGTTTTGGTAACGTATCCATCGCCAGAAATAACACCAGAATAGGTTGCGGTGTTTGTAATGTCAAAAATCGCGTCTGTGGTAATATTTCCCGTTGGAATGGGATTAGGAGAACCCGTATCAGAATAAGTAGTTTCCGCCTGCATGACAGATCCCGCCAACAGAACAGCCAGAGCTAACAGAGCGCTTCTGACGCTCGTTAAAATGCGGTGTGAAATACGAATAGACGGACTTATCGTCTTAGCCATGTTTTTACTCCTTCTATTGGGTAAAACTGGGTTATGGGTATATAAACAATCTATGCGAACGAAACGCCATTGACAAAATACGAATTACGCATTCTTTTTTCGCCAGTACATCAGCCCCGCAGCGCCGAGAAGCAACAGCGCCCAAGTTGACGGTTCAGGAACGCCGGAGCCGGGTTCGGGTCCGGGACCAGGTCCAGGTCCGGGACCAGGTCCAGGTCCGGGATCGGCGCCAGCGACAAGATACAAACCGTTGGGTCCGTTTTCCAGAGCGAACAGCCCGCCGAAATCGTCCGTCAGCGAGATGTCGCCAATAAAGTTGGAACTGGAAATCAATTGAATGCCGCCGTCGTTGAAAATTGTCGCCCAATCTTCTTCGTCTCCGTTGAGGAAGGACAATTCAATTGAAGAAGCGCCAGCGGTGAACGCGTTGTCGGCTCCGAGAACTAACAACTTGTCAAACTCGCCTGAGTCAAACGATCCGAATTCAAACAGAACTGTACCGCCGTCTTGAACGGTTACGTTGCCAGTAACGCTGAGCGTTCCGATGGAATCGCCAGGCGAAAGAACGCCTTCTGCGCCGATAATCATGGCGCCGGTAAAGTCTCCACTGAAATCCAGTTCGCCAGCCTCGACAGTAAACAAATCAGCCGAAATGGTACTGGGAGCATCGGCATTGTCAATTGTCAAAGTTCCAGAACCGGACTTGACAATCTTACCAGCGCCGGAAATCGGGTTGGCGGTTGTGATAGCAACCTGTTTTTCGTCGCCGTCGGCAACTTCAAATTCTAACGTTCCAGCTTCGCGGATGGTTGTTGCGCCTTTGCTTAACGTGGCGTCGTCTGTCAGTTTGAGAACGCCTGCTTGAACGTCAATTGTCCCGGTGTAGAAGTTTGTACCCGAAACGGTCAGCGTGCCGCCGTCTTCCGACCCGTTAGAGACTTTAACCAGATTGACCCAGTTATACCACGGATTTGAATTGTGCGTTTCGCCCAAATTCCCGTTGACGGTTCCAGAACCGACGGTGAGCGTTCCGTAATTACCCGTGCCCGGGTTGTTGGAGCAAAGGCGAACTGTAGAGCCGGGTTCAGTGTTGAGTTCCTTGACGGTCAAATTGGAAATCGCCCCGTTGTTGACAAACATGCCGAGGATGACGTCTTCCGCAATGTTAATCGTGCCGTTGCCCAGGTTGAGCGGTTTTGCGGCGCCGCTTGTACGAATCATGGTATTGCTCAAAACGTCGACAGAGCCGGTAAACGCTTGAGGCTCGTCGGAGCTGGCGTTGATGGCGAACCCAATCCAGTCATTGCCTTGAAGTTCTAACGTTCCTGAACCGTTCAGAGCCGTTGACGAAGCGAAGTACTTGTATCCTGTATCGTTGTTTTCAAAGCGGATTTTACCGGCGTCGATTGTCGTTGAGCCAGTATAATAATCCTCCCCTTTAATGGTGAGCGTTCCGCCGTCTTCCGAGCCGTCTGAGACTTTAACCAGATTGACCCAGTTATTATAGTTGTCAGTAGCCACGCCTAAATTTCCGCTGACCGTTCCAGAACCAACAGTAAGCGTTCCGAATTTTCCTTCGCCGGGCGAGGTCGTGCAAAGACGAATTGTAGATCCGGCATCAGTATTAAGTTCTTTTACTGTCAGCGTTGAAACGTTTCCGCTGTTGACGTGCAAGCCGACAGTTGCATTCTTGCCAAGATTCAGCGCAGCGTTGCCCAGGTTGAGGTCTTTGACTGCGTTGGCTTCGTTTTTAATCATGATTTTGGAGGCGTCGGCAACGCTGACGGTTCCCGTAAACGCCTGCGGCGTTGTATCATCGGTATTGATGCTGAACACAGTCCAGTTAACGCCGGTGAAATTCAAATTGCCCGAACCTTTCAAAGCAGTTGAACGGGAATAATACTGATAATTGGTATCGCCGGTGAGTGCGTTGGTAATTTCCAGCGTTCCGCCTTCGATCGTGGTTGAGCCGTAGAAATCCATGATTCTATTGGACAGCGTCAGCGTTCCGCCGGTTTCCGTTCCGTCGTGGGCTTTAACCAAATTGATATAGTTTGTATACGGATAAGAGTTTTCGTTTTCTCTTCGACCGATTTCTCCGCCGAACGTTCCATTGCCGATGGTTAAAGTACTGAAGTCTTCCAGCTCTGTGAGTTTTGAAGACGAATCGAGGTTAAGAATTCTGCCGTACCCGTTGTCTGTTAACGTACCAATCGTGAAGCTGGAATTTTTATACTCAAACGCCAATTCAGAGTACTTGCCGGACGTGTTTCCATTCATGACTAACGTCGCTTTCGGCAGGCTGACGTCCGTTGCGGAATATTCCGTTTTCAAAGCGTTGTTGTCCCATGAATACGTTGCAGCTGCGAGTTTAGTGCGTCCGTTGGCTGTAATGCTTTCGTCGAACAGCTGAATCGTTCCCGTAAATTCAGACGGGGAATCGCTGAGAATGTTGAAATACTTGTTGTTGCCGGACAGCTTCAGCGTTCCGGAACCCGTCAGAGCGCTGGACGTTACAAAATTGCTGCCGGAAATGACTAACGTTCCGCCTTCGATGTTTGTCTTGCCTCTGAGATAAACGGGACCGGACAGAGTGAGCGTACCGCCGTCTGCCGTACCGTCGCTGGCTTTTGTCAAATTGAAGTAGTTGACTTTAGCGGTGCCTTTACCGGGCAAGTCAGCGCCGCCGTTTGCCATGCGTCCCAACTCGCCGGAAAACGCTCCGGATTTCAACGAAAGCGTGTTTAAGTCGTCAGCGGCTATCGAGTCGTTTAAGTTCATAACGCGAGCGTACCCATTTGTAGTTATAACGTCGTTAAACGATACGGTTTTTGCAATGCCGTTGAATGCAATTTCAGTATTATAGTTTGAGCTGCCCCCAAGGACTCTTAGCGTAGCGGCGCTGAGATTGGCGTCAGTTGCCAAGTAAAGTCTGGTAGCAGAGTTGATCTGAAAGACGCCTGTAAGAGCCTGAGGCGTTGAAGGGTCAGCCGTGAAGTTCAGGGTCATATTTCTGTTGCTTGTGCCGTTGACGCCTTCAATCGCTATTTTCCCGTTTCCCGCAAACCCGGCAGAGGTAATCGATGTATTTGAACCATTGCCCTTAAACACCAATACGTAACAATCAACAGTGGAAACGCCCGTAAATGGAAAGGCGCCTTGAAGGTTAACTCTCCCTCCGCTGTCCGTTCCCCAAGTTCCGGTTGCGAACAGGTTTGTAGGAACCGTGCCGGAAACGTCGCTGACTGTTCCAGTATATTTGATTTCGCCATTTACAGCGTTGAGTTCCAAATCACCGCTGGTCGCGTCGCCGGAAATGGTTGAGGGAATGGTATCGCCGAGCGTATAAGTAACGCGATCCGCATTAGCTGGGCTGACAAACAAGCCGACAACCAGCGCGGCAATAACCGCAACAAACGAATTAATCGAAATCTGACGGGAAAAGGATTTAACGACAGCCATCGTATTCTCCAGTAAAATCTTATAGTTTGGGAAAATTTGATATTCAAGGAAAGCTACAGCGAAATGTACAGATACAATTCGCCTATATAACTCATGTATTATAATATATTATAACCAGAAAATTAAAAATCGTCAAGCAAATTAAAGAATTTTTCAGAATTTTTATGAGAAATTAACAAGAGATTTAGGGAATAAACGGTTAGGGGAAGAGGGCAGGACATCTGGATTGCGGCGGCTTGGCGCCGCTTTAAAAGAAAAAAGCAAGAGTTCCGTTTTCGCGTTACTCTCGCTTTTCAATTTAGCGCTACGCTTGCGTAATTACGAATTACGCATTCTTTCTCTTCCGCCAGAACAGCAATCCCGCGGCGCCAAGAACCAGCAGCGCCCACGTCGACGGTTCCGGAACGCCAGAGCCGGGTTCAATTGGATCAGAACCAGCGCCAAGAACCAGATAAAGACCATCCACTCTGCCTTCCAGACCGAACAGACCAGAAATGTCGTCCAGCCGCGAAGAAAGGTCGCCAAGGATGGAAAATCCGTCGTCAGAGACCAGTTGGTATCCGGTGTCGTCTAAAGCAGCCGCCCAGAGGTCAGCGTCGTTACCTTCAAAGAACAGCTTGATAATCGAGTTGGGTTGAATGACAAATTCGCCGCCGTCGATGGTAAGCGTATCGTATTGGTTAAGAGCCGGGTCTTCTTCGTTGTAGGCGCTGAACTCGAACAAGCCCGTAGCTCTGCCGTCAATGGTAACGTCGCCGTAGACAGTCAAGTCGCCGACGGAGTTGCCGGGCGAAAGCGTTGCACCGGACTCGACGAACAAGTCGCCGTTGTACTCTCCCTTGAAGTCCAGTTCGCCCTTTTCAACAGCAAAGTCGCCTGCGCTGAACTGTTCGCCGGTTGCCAGAATCTTGAGCTTGCCTTCGCCCGTCTTGATAACTTTGCCGCCAGAAACGGTCGTTTCGCTTTCAGCGAAGTTCAGACTCTTGTCAGGTCCCGCAGGAACGTTGTATTCCAAAACTGCGTCGCCAGTTATTTCAATTGAGCTGTTGTTTGCTTCAATAGCGTCGCCAGTCAGAGCGAGCGTTCCTTCAGAAACCTTTGTATTGCCGGAATACGTGTTTTCGCCGGAAGAAAGAGTCAACGTACCAGCGCCGGTCTTTTCCAAATTCCCTGCGCCAGAGACAACGCCATCGAGCGTCAGTGTACGACCCGTTCCGATATTAAATTCGCCGTCGCCGTTCATTGTAACGTCGCCGCCATACGACGCGTTCATGCTATCGCCATCAGTAAACTGTACGCCCTGTTTGTCCGCCCCGTCAATCGTCCATGAATCCAGAGTAGCGTCTGAATTGGGGAAATACCAAGGTTCGACGGGGACGTCTCCGTTTGCCGTTACAAGCAAAATCGCGTTATTCGTCGCAGCTAGCTTCCAATCGCTTGACGTCGTTCCGTTGACAGCAACTTTAACGTTGCTGGGATTGAAGCTTTCAAAATTAGTTATGGCTCCGGTAATAATTGGAAAACCGTCTGCATAAGTACTAATAACATTCCACCAATCTTCTTCAGAGCTGGAATTGAACGTCAGGTTAATAATGCCGGAATTCATGCTGGCGGACGAAACTTTGAGCCAGTCCGTGTCATAATTATACCCTTCGGAATCGACCAGAGCGCTGTTGTTAAAATCAAAACTGATAGTTCCGCCGCTGAGAGTCAGCGAGCCGATTGTAATCTCGCTGGACGTTGACGTTTCGCCAACGACAAGGGTTCCGCCTTGTCCGAGTTCAAACGCGATGCCGTTCAAATTCGCACCTGTCTGGAACGTCGCGCTCGTCGCCGAGGCAACTGTAACTTTAGACGTTGCCAGACTGGCGGCTGACGTTACAAGGAGAGTTCCGCCTGAAACCGTCGTCTCGCCGGTATACGTATAATTATTATCGGAAATAGTCAGCGTACCAGACCCGGTTTTTGTAACAGCGCCGGTTCCGGAAATGGCGTTGCTAAACGACTGATCGGATTCGTGAGCGAATTCCAAAGTCCCGTTGTTTTCAACTGCGCCAGATCCCAGCGTACCGGAGCCAGACAGTTTAATCGTACCTTCGGAAATGACCGTCTTGCCAGTCATTGTGTTGGCGGCAGTTAATTCCATCGTACCAGCGCCAGTCTTTCGGATTTCACTCGCATTTTTAAGCGCGCCGTCGGTTTTATAGACGGGATCCGCAATTACAGAGGAAATAACAAGGTCGGAAACGTTATCGTTTACAGACGCGTTTGCGCTGGTAATTTCGGCGACGTTAATAGTCGCGACAGAATTTCCAGCGCTAATCACGTCGCTGATATCGCCAAAGGCAATCGTGGCGTCGGGCTTGCTTGGATCCGAACTGAAAAGAACAGGCGCGCCGGCTGTGTTGTCGTCATTTCGGGCGACTGTAACATTTAACAGCTTGTACGCTTTCCACGTTTCATGTCCGTCGGATGCGTACAACTGTCCGCCGTTTTTGAACGTTGTATTCTGGAGGAAGTTGTAAAACGCGCCATCGTTGGAAATCTTGCCTCCGTTAACGACAAAGTTAATCGGGGCGTAATTGTGAGCGTTTTTCAAAACGTCCTGATTGCCAAACATCAGTTCCCCTCCACTGTTGACGTAAACGTAGCGGGTGTCCGAAACTAATCCAATCGGAGAATTGCCGCTGGAACCTTTGCCTGTCAATCGGAGCGTTCCGCCGTTAATGGTAGCGTTTCCGGTAAACGAACTTCCGCCGTTGGTAAACGTTTGAGTTCCCTCTCCGCTGGCGTTGACAATCAGTTCAACGTTGCTTTCGATAGTTCCACCGTAGGACAGATTTTGAGAGGTAATATCGAACGTTACAACAGATTTTGTACCTGTTGTATTGTAAATTCTGCCTTTTTTATTGTTCGCCTCATCGTCCACAACGCCCTTGAATTTCTGGCTGAACCCGTTCATGTCGAGATAGCCGTAGTTGTACAGAACGCCGGCGTTGGCGCCGAGGGGCTGTTCAGCCGCCAGACGCGTTTGACCTCTGGACGACGTACTTGCCCAACCGGTTTGGAAGGGACCGGTAAACGCATCGCCGTTAGAGTGAGTCTTCAGAATCAGCCACCCGGAATCGGAAACCAGCTTCAGTTTGGCAGAGCCTGTTACATTCCCGGTAAGGGTGATGCTTTTGCTCCAACCGGCTTTAAACCCGGTTTCGGTCATGACGTTCAAATCGTTTGTTACGGTGATGTTATTGTTGTTGTTCTGAATAGTTCCGCCGTTGAGGTTAATTACCTTGCCGCCAATATACTGGGAGGCGTCTGAGTCTGTACTAGCGACGCCGATTCGCATGTTGCCTTTGACAAGCAACGACCCTTGGTAATTACTCCCATTGCCGGAAAATATAAGCCAGCCGGAGTCGCTGCCAACTGTCAGCGACGCGCTGCCTTTTAGCGCGCCTTTATGGGTCAAAGACTTGCTCCAGCCCGCCTGCATGGTCGAGCCGTCTTTTGTAATTGTTAAATCGGACGACAGAACGGCGTCGTTGTTATTATTTAATATTGAACCGCCGTTGAAATTGATTCCGGTTGTTGTGTTAAAGTTTGTTCCAACGCGAATGTATCCGCCGTCGAGCGTAATGGAGCCGGAGCCCGTCCAAGAACCATCGCAAGTAACGTTTCCGGAACCGGGAGCTTCAAATATCAGGTTGCCGTCAACGCGAACAGCCCCGCCGGACGCTTTAATAGAAGAATTTCGTTTGACGGTAATGTCTTTTCCCTCTGTTCCTATAACCAGCGCCCCGCCGGTTGCCGACATGGCGGATACCGGAAGAACGCTGCCGGAGAAGACAAGCTCGCCTTCTGAAACGGTCGTCGCGCCGGTATACGCGTTCTCGCCGGACAATTCCAGCGTTCCAGAACCGGATTTTGTAACAGCTCCTGCGCCTGTGATTACGCCGGAGAACTCAGAATTAGACGTATTATTGAGCGTCAGCGCCTTTCCGCTGTTGTCAACCGTTCCGGCGCCGGAAAGATTATTAAGCGTTCCGCCAGCCGAAAGAACCAGCGTTCCCGTTTCAACCGCGGTTGAACCAGTATATCCGGGAGCCTGAGTAAGCGTCAGAGTTCCCTCGCCCGTCTTCGTCAAGTCGCCAGAGCCGGTAACTTCTTTTGAGAGCGTCAGATTTTGACCCGTTCCAATTTTAAATTCGCCGTTACCGGTCAAAGCAACGTTGCCTGAAAACGTTGCGGAATCGCCGCCTTCGGTGAACATGGCTCCGACTTTACTTGTCCCGTCAATCGTCCAGTCCAGCAGGTCGATATCAGACGTGCTGGCGTCATACCAGACGTTTCCGGGTCCGGGCCCAGGTTCGTCCCCGGTTGCAAAGAGGTATAGTCCGCCCGATGCTGCAGTAAGCGTCCATTTGTCTGACGGCGTACCGTTCACAGAAACTGTAACGTTAGCGCTATTATTGAAGCTGTCATAATCTTGAAAAGAGCCATCAATAATAGAATAACCGTATTCATAAGTTTTAATGAGGTTCCACCAATCAGCGCCGCTGCCGTTGAACGTCAGATCAATAACCCCTGAACTCAGGCTGACAGAAGAAACATGAAGCCAGTCTGCGTCTGAATGATACCCGTCGCCGTCTATGTATGCAGAGTCGTTAAAATTGAAACTGATAGTTCCGTCAGTGAGAGTCAGCGCGCCAATATAAACTTCTTTAGACGCAGACGTATCGCCAACGACAAAAGTTCCGCCTTCAATATTAACAGGGACGCCATCCAGATTAGCGCCTGTTTGGAACGTTCCTTCCGTTACCGTAACCTGAGACGTTTTCAGACTGGCTGAACTCGGCACAAGGAGCGTTCCCTCTGAAACCGTCGTTTCGCCGGTATACGTATTAACGCCGGACAGCTTCAGGGTTTTCTCCCCTGTTTTGGTTACAGCGCCAGATCCTGAAATAACGCCGGAAAATTCTGAGTTTTGGGAATTGCTGAGCGTCAACGCCTGTTCGCCATAATTAAGCGTTCCAGCTCCGGAAAGATTGTTCAGCGATCCGCCAGCGGACAGAACCAGCGTTCCCGATTCAACCGTAGTCGAGCTGGTATATTCAGGCGCTTTGTTTAACGTCTGCGTTCCCGTTCCAGTAATAACCAGAGCAATATTGCCTTGAATTGAACTTCTGAACGTCAAATCCTTATCCGTTGTATTAAGCGTTAAGGTCGACAGCGTTTCAGTATTATTATATACTGGACTTTTATCGGCATCGCTATTAAGACCTTTGAAGGTTTGACTGTAACCGTTCATATCCAGCATTCCGTAAACGTCTGCTTGACCGGCGTTCAATCCAAAGGCGTTATCCCTTCCCAGTCTCACTCTGCCTTGCGAAGCGCCATTGGAATCAGCGTCATAATATATTCGAACCTTTCCTGTAAATGAATCGTCGCATGTTGTAGCCATGACAATCCAGGCGTTTTTATCATTAACAGTAAATGCCAAATCGCCGGAACCTGATAAGGATCCCGAAAACGTCGTATCGACAGAGTTGTACAGCGTCAGACTATTTGCCCCGTAGCTGACCTTGCCCGCGCCCGAAAGATTGTTCAGCTTACCGCCAGCGTCCAACTGAAGCGTACCCGCCTCAATAGTCGTATTACCGGTATACGCAGGCGCCTGTTTCAAAATCTGAGTTCCTGTGCCATCGCCGGTTAAAACCAGACTCAGCGCGCCTTCAAATACGCCTCCATAAACCTTACTGGCGTTTTTATTGAGTTTTAATGTCAAAACAGAAGAGGCTGTTCCCTTGACTTTGCCTGATGTGGTAGTGTCGCTGTTAGCCACTCCAGCAAACGTTTGGCTGTACCCATACATATCTAAAGTACCCCAAATTCGCGCTTCGTCGGCATTGTCGCCAAAAGGATTGTTTGCGCCCAATCTCAATAATCCATACGGATTGCTGTCGTTGTCAGTATGAACAGAGCCTGTATATGAATTGTCTGGGCAGGTGGTTGCTGCAATCACCCAGCCGGAATCAGAAAGAACATGAAATTTACCAGAACCTGTAATAGAGCCGGATAAGGTCAAATTTTTCTCCCAACCTGCTTGAAAGTAGGATTCTGAAGACAAAATTAGATCGTTATTTACTGTTAGATTATTGTTGGTATTCATTATTGTTCCGCCATTAAGCGTAATGGCATTGGGACCAATAAACGCTTTGCTGTTTGTCGTATCAGTTCCATGTACTCCGATACGAATCTTTCCCTTACTGGCAACAATCAATGAACCTGTATAAGCGCTGGCGTCTCCAGAAAAACGGACGTAACCCGAATCCTCCGGAATCGTAATATTCCCGCTGCCTTTTAACGCGCCATTTAATGAAAAAACTTTACTCCAGCCTGCTTGCATAGTAGAATCTGATTCAACATTGACCGGAGCGTTAATGGCAGCTTCTGGAACGTCTTTTGCGTTGCGTAAAATTCCGCCTTTGAGGGTAATGTCGTTAGGATAGCTAAAACTGGAATTAATTCGCAGCTGAGTTCCTGTTTTGACGTTAATCGCTCCGTTACCCGTCCAGTCGCCCTGAGCGGTTAAAACTCCAGAATTGATGTTCAGGTTTCCGTCAACGCGAACCGCGCCGCCGTCAGCTTTAATTGACGTTCCGTCTAGCGCTGTGATTGAATTTCCCGCTGTACCCAAAACCAGCGTACCGCCGGATACCGTCATGACAGATTTGGGCAGCGTATCGCAGGAGAACAGAAGCGTTCCAGCAGAAACGGTCGTAGGAACGTTATAAGTAAGAGATCCGGAAAGAGTCAGTGAGCCTGCGCCGGTTTTGATAATACTGCCAGTAGACCCTTCGTCATAGATTTTAGCCGTTGACGTCAGCGTTGCGTTTTCTTCAACGTTAAACGTAACAGTACCTGCAGTTGAAAGGTTTAATCCCGAAGCGTCGCTAATGCCTTGCGCTGTACTTTGAGTGAGTTTCGCGTTCGCGCCGGCGTAGGCATGGATCTCCGTCGTGGTTTTCGTCCACATATTTGTGCCGACGATCAGCTCGCCGTCTTCATAAAAGCGGACGTTGTTCGATGTACCGTTCAGGCACATAAACCCCGCGCCGGACGTGTCAACCACGCTGCCATCGTAAAAATAGAATCCCCATAAACCTTTGGTTTGACTATTTAAATCGCTCGCGCTTGTAATCTTTAACGTTCCGCCGCCCTGGACGACAATAGCTTTCTTATTTGAAGTAATCACTCCGCTCTGCTCGAAAACCGCGCCGTTTGTGAGCGTAAACGTAGGGTCAGAACTGATAGTCAGCGCCCCTGTATGCTTTGCATAATTCAAAACGCTCCCGTCAAGAGTAACGCCGTTTGAATTGGTAACGGTCCAATCAGAGCTTAAATCTGCCGAAGCGGCGTTGTAGTCAGCCAGAACAGACGATACGCAAAAGAACGCGACGCACAAAACCGAAACCGTAAATCGGACGAATGTTAAAACGCTGGTTGGAAGGAACGAACGGGTATTAGCCATGTTTTTACTCCGTATTTGAGTAAACCAAGGGAAAATGATATTTTAATCAACATTTCCTTCGTCTTCGCGACGACGGAAATCTGGATTTTGGTATTATACAACACTATATAATTATACACCAGATTTTATAATTTTGAAGAACTGAACAAATTTTTTTGAGAGAAATTTTTAGAAAATGATAAAATAGAGAATTTAGAAACACGTTTTCGTACTTGACGGCTTGCCGTCAAGCGGCGCCCGAGACAGGCGCCATCCAGAGGGCGTTATCTCCTGCGCAATACGGAATTTCACCCATCGAGCGAAGCGTAATTCCGCATTACGCATTACGAATTCCTAATTACTCCCTCTCGTCGTCCCAGACGCCGGCGGGTTTGCGGATTTTGTATCTCAAGAGTTTTCTGTCCAGCGTGGAGCGCTCGATTCCCAGCAGGGAGGCGGCGCGGCTCTTGTTCCATTCGCAGTATTTCATCATGGCTTCGATATGGCGCGCTTCCATGTCGGTTAAAGAGCAAGGCGTAAATCCGCCGCCTTCCTGAACCGGTCCGGCGGTAAACGAGTCCCCGGCGGTGGCGAGGTTGGAAAGGAGCAAGTCCGACTCGCTGATTCTGGCGCTGCGGCACAACACGACGGCGCGTTCAATCACGTTTTTCAGTTCTCGCACGTTGCCGGGCCAGCGGTATTCCTGCAAGCAGCGCATCGCCGACGGCGTGAACCCTTCGATCTTTCTGCCGGTTTCGTCTTTGAACCGTTTGAGGAAATATTCCGACAGCGTGATGATGTCTTCCGGACGCTTTCTCAGCGGCGGAACGACAATTTCCAGAACGCGAAGCCGGAAGAACAGGTCGCGGCGGAAGTTCTTTTCCGTTACTTCCTTTTCGAGGTCGCGGTTGGTAGCGGCGATGACGCGGACGTCAACGGTAATCGGCTTGTTTCCGCCGACGCGTTCAAAGGGATGCCCTTCCAGAACGCGGAGGAACTTCGCCTGAATGTTGGGGCTCATTTCGCCGATTTCGTCCAGCATGAGCGTTCCACCGTCGGCGGCTTCAAACTTCCCGATTTTGCGTTCCGTCGCGCCGGTAAACGCGCCTTTTTCGTGACCAAACAGCTCGCTTGCCAGCAAATCTTCCGACAGCGCGGCGCAGTTGAGGCACAAAAACGCGTTGTTCGCCCGGACGCTGGAATAATGAATGGCGCGGGCGACGAGTTCTTTTCCCGTCCCGCTTTCGCCGCGAATGAGAACCGTCGCTTTACTGCCAGCCGCCAGAGCAATCTGCTCGGTAATATCCATCATGATTTGGGAGTTCCCGACCAGTTCCGACTGCACGCCCAGCTGACGGCGCAGCTGCATGTTTTCGCTTTCCACCTTTTTGAGGTTTCGCGCCAGCTGATTGCGGTGATTGAGGTTGTCGAACACGACCGCCAGAGCGTCGGCGACTGCCAGCGCATAGTCCAGGTCGGCGGGAACCGGCTTTTCCATCGCGTCGGTGGAAAAGAGATGAATCAACCCCAAAATGGAATGTTCAAACCGAAGCGGAGCGCAGATCATGCTCTTGGCGTCCAGCTCGCCCCGGCTGTCCTTTTGAGCCAGCGAGCTGTCTTCGCCGATGTCCTGCGCCATGATTCCCTGTCCTTCCCGAACGACCGTCGTTGCCAGGAAGTCGGAAACGCCGCGGTACTTCACGCCGCGCCGGCTTTGGAACGTTAAAAGCTGAAGCTGAGAGGCGTTTGTAAACCGTTCCGGGAGAATTTCCGGGGGAAGAAGCATCACCGCGCCGATATCGACGGGAATGTGTTCCATGAGGGCTTCGAGAGCCTTGTCCGCCGCCTCTTTGAAGTCGTCAACCCGGCTTAAATCCAAAGCCAGCTTGCACAGGTCGGTTGTCATGGACGTCTTTCCGCGGACGTCGGCTGGCTGAATCCCCTGATCCAAAAGCTGGGTTTTGTTGCGTCGGTGCGTAATGAGTTCCGACTCCCTCTGCTGGGCGCCCGCCCCGTTGACGCCGATTGTCATTTGCGGGTCTGTCAGCGGCAGCGGCGCAGACGATTTGGCGTACGCCTGCTGAACGTTTTCGACAAAATAGAGCAGCGTCTTGCCGATACGGAGAATCTGCCCCGGTTCCAGACGCATGTCCGTTGTTACAGGATCGGCGTTGAGATACGTGCCGTTGCGGCTGTTGAGATCTCGGACATACCAGTCGCCGGAATTGTAATAGACTTCCGCGTGCGTTCGACTGCATCGGTCGTCGCTGAGTACAATCTGATTGGTCGACGCTCGCCCGATTGTCGTCGTCTTGCCGGGAATGAGCTGGAATATCGTGCTCCAGCTTTCGCCATCTCGAATTACCAGGTATGCCATGGGGAGTTAGGAGTGAATTTTAAGTGGTAAGTGGTTAGTAGTTAGTGGTAAGTATGATGAACGCTTTGCGTCCTTACCACTAACCACTTATAACTTACCACTTTTTTTCTTCTCAGTGTTTAATCTTTTCGTAAAGCTGAACGTACTGGCTGGCGGAACGGCTCCATGACCAGTCCTGTTTCATGCCGCGTTCAATGAGCGTTGATCGCGTGTCCTGCTGATAGTACGTCCACAGAGCGTTGTTGACGCAGTTTGTGAATTCGTCGATGCTGTCGTTTTCAAACGCGAACCCGTTGGCGGAGTTGTCTGCCAGAGTTTGCTGAGTTGTATTGACGACGGTGTCCGCCAGCCCGCCGGTGGAATGAACGATCGGCAGCGTACCGTAGTGCAGAGCGTACATCTGCGTCAGTCCGCACGGCTCGTATCGGCTGGGCATGAGGAACAGGTCTGACCCGGCAATAATCTGATGCGCCATGGAATCGGAGTACATCAGCCGAACGGCGATCTTGTTGGGGAACTGGTTTTGCAGGTCGAGAAGCATGTTCTGATAGCACGCCTCGCCGGTGCCCAATACAACCCATTGCGCCGGGTGCTGCGGTGCAATTCGACGCATGGCTTCCGCGATTAAATCGTATCCCTTTTGGTACGACAGCCGCCCGACGGTTCCCAGCAACGGCGCGTCGAGGTCTTCGTGCAATCCAAGCTGCTGCAAGAGCGCTTTCTTGCACGCTCGTTTGCCTTCCTGCCAGGTGGAAACGTTGTACGTCTGCGCCAGATTGGGGTCCGTTTCCGGATTCCAGGCGTTGAGGTCAACCCCGTTGAGAATTCCGTACAGACTGTTGCGCCGGCACTGCAGAATCCCTTCCAATCCGCAGCCCAGCGGAGCCGACTGGATTTCCAAAGCGTAACGCGGCGAAACCGTCGAAACGGCGTCCGCAAAGGCGATGCCCGTCTTGATGAGGTTGAGCCGTCCGTACGCCTCCATCTGATCCATGTTGAAGTACTTCCAGTCCAGCCCGGTGAGGTTCATGTCCCAATGCCAGAACGACCCCTGATACGCCAGGTTGTGAATCGTAAACAGCGACGCGATGTTGGCGTATCGCGGATAAAGCCGGTATTCCGTTTTTAAGTACGCGGGAATGAGTCCCGTCTGCCAGTCGTTGGCGTGAAGGATGTCGACTTTCAAGTCCAAAAGACGAATCGTCTCCATCGCCGCGCGGCAGAAGAAAACGTACCGCTCGCAGTTGTCGATAAAATCAGAGCCGTCCGGATTTTGGTAAATGCCGTCGCGATCGAAATAATCCTTCTGATAGATCAAATACACCGGCGTGTCGGTTCCTGGCACGACCGCTTTGAGAATGCGCCCTTCAACCGTCTTGTCTCCAACGGGAGCGGAAAACTTCAGCCCCGGGTCTTGAATGTCAAACCCCTTCTGGAGAGTTTGTTTGTAAGCGGGAATAATCAACGCGCATTTGTTCCCGGAACGATTGAGTTCTACCGGCAAGGAACCGCAGACGTCAGCTAAACCGCCGGTCTTGGAAAAGGGCGCCGCTTCGCTGGCTACAATCAATATATTCACTGTGTTGCTCTCCTGGTTGAGTTTGACAAGGCACGCGGTCGAAACGATTATGTATTTCGATTCCCATGCCGTACTATGTATTATACGCTCTATGGAATTGTTGACAAGACGGGGGGGCGAAGAAGCGCCTAGTGCCTAGTACCTAGTGCTTAGGACGCAAAGCGCCTCACGAAAATTAACTACGCACTATGCACTATGCACTATGCACTACGCACTATGCACTACGCACTATGCACTACGCACTACGCACTAAGCGCTACGCACTAAGCGCTACGCACTAATCTCAAAAACAACTCCGCCTGTTCTGGCTTTAATATTGTATACGATTGCGGAGGCGAAAGTGTTTCATCAACGTCTATCAGTGCGGCTGGCGGGGTAATGACGTCTATTTTTCCCAGTTTAAAGGCGAACGCTTTCGGACAGCCTGTAAAGTACTGATAGTACATCTGTTCGGAAACGCCAGCGCCGTCTTTTGTGCCTTCCCAGATCGCCCAGGGCGTGTTCTCCCGCATAGCGAGAACTTCCGCAACGGCAACGACTCTCTGAACTGGAAACGTCGAGTAAATCACCAGTCTTTTGACTGTGATGGGCGGAAACGATTTTCGGTACTCGTACTTCTTTTCCCCGCGAACGATGCGTTCAACCAACTCCGGTTTAATGGAAATGAGCAGCGTATCGCAGCCCTTGAAACGATTCGAATTGTGATAGTCTCTATAATACATAATTGCAATTATACCAGAGCGCAGCGCGGTTGACAAGAGGGGCGACGAATTAGTTAGGAGTGAGGAGTTAGGAGTGAGGAGTGAGGAGTGAGGAGTGAGGAGGGAGGAGGCCGCTTGCGGCGGTAGCCTCCAAAAACCAAAGAACGTGGAACGTCCGCCCGTCCCTCTGGTTCGCGGGCGTCTTCGCCCGCCCCTGCCCTACACGAAACCATCGCGGAACGCGAAGCGACAATTCCGCATTCCGAATTCCGCATTCCGAATTTCTCCCCTGCCCCCTTGCAATTAATTTTCTCTTTCGTTATACTGAAAGTAATCTATTATTCCCCCTTTCCCCTAACTTAACGGAGAAAATCATGAAATTAGTTCACAATTATTTACTGTTATTGACAATCTTGGCAGCCTCGACCGCGTTCGCGCAAGAGCCGGTTTACGACGTCGTTATTTACGGCGGGACGTCGGCGGGCGTAACAGCGGCTGTAGAAGCGGCAAAACACGGCAAAAGCGTTATTATCGTCTGTCCGGACGTTCATCTGGGCGGGCTGTCGTCTGCCGGCTTGGGTCAAACCGACTCCGGCAACAAAGCGGTTATCGGCGGTCTGTCACGCGAGTTTTATCATCGTCTGTGGCTTCATTACGCCAAGCCGGAATCCTGGACGTGGGAACCGGCGCGAGACGTTGCTGGCGGAAACGGCGGGCGCGGATTCGATTTCAATACGCAAACCGCGTGGAACTTTGAACCCAGCGTCGCGGAAGCCGTCTTTGAACAGTTTATCAAAGAGAACAACGTGCCCGTCGTTCGCAACCAGTATCTTGACCGATCCGGGAAAACGACAGGAGTAATCAAAGAGGGTAACAAAATCATCGCTATTGAAACGACAACCGGATACCAAAACAATCCGGACGACCCGGCTTCCGGTACGGAGAAACACGTCTTTTACGGCAAAATCTTTATTGACGCCACGTACGAGGGCGACCTCATGGCTCAGGCGGGCGTAAGCTGGACTGTCGGGCGAGAGCCGAACTCGCAGTACAACGAAACGCTCAACGGCGTTGAAACCCGCTGCGCGAAATTCCATCAGTTCAAGTACGGAATCGACCCGTACGTCGAACCCGGCAAACCGGAATCCGGACTGCTGCCGATGATTAACGCAACCGTCGCGAAAGACGGCGAGGGCGACAGGATGATTCAGGCGTACTGCTATCGTCTGTGTATGACGCAGGTTCCGGAAAACCGAGTCCCGTTTATCAAGCCGGACAACTACGACCCGCTCAACTACGAGCTGTATCTGCGCGCTCTGGAAGGCGGCGAGACGAATCTGATGAACCCGTCGCCCATGCCTAACTTCAAGACAGACACGAACAACAGCGGCCCGTTCTCGCACGACTTTATCGGTCAGAACCACAACTATATAGACGCCTCGGACGCCGAACGCGTCGTGATCTGCAAGGCGCACGAAGACTGGCAACAAGGGCTGATGTGGACGCTGCAGCACAACCCCCGCGTCCCGGAAGCGGTTCAGAAGCGGTACGCCAACTGGGGTCTGTCGAAAGATGAGTTCGCCGACACCCGCCATTTCGGTCACAAAATTTACGTCCGGGAAGGGCGCCGCATGGTCAGCGATTTCGTTCATACGGAAAACCATTGCCGACGGATTCTCCCGACGCCCTGCCCTGTCGGATACGGTTCCTATAACATGGACAGCCACCACTGCCAGCGACATCTGTTTATCGATCAGGACGGAACGGCGATGGTTCGCAACGAAGGCGACGTTCAGGTTCATCCCGGCGCGCCGTACCCGATTGACTACGGAACGCTCGTTCCCAAACGAAACGAATGCAATAACCTGTTCGTACCGGTCTGCGTGTCGTGCAGTCACATTGCGTTTGGATCTATCCGCATGGAACCGGTGTTTATGATTCTCGGACAGTCTGCCGGCGCTGCGGCGGCAATCGCCATCGACGACAAGTGCGACGTTCAGGACGTTTCCTACGAAAAACTCCGTCCGATTCTGGAAGAAGAAGGACAGGTTTTGGAATACGAATCGCCGCAGGGCAAGACCTACAGCAAAAAGTGGTTCCCCGGAATCGTTCTCGACAACCTCGACGCGACGCTGACCGGCGACTGGAAGCTCAACAACGTTACGCATCCGTTTATTGAATCCAACTACATTCACGACGACAACGCCAACAAAGGCAAATGCGTCGCGACGTTCAAAACCGACCTGCCAAAGCCGGGCAAGTACGAAGTTCTCGTTGCGTACACCATCAACGCCAACCGGGCGACGAACGTTCCTGTAACAGTCAAATTCGCCGACGGTCAGAAGACGGTTATCGTCAATCAGAAACAGTCCCCCACGCGCGACAACATTTTCCTGCCGATTGGAACCTTTACGTTCAACAAGACTGCGGAAGTTCAAATCAGCAACGAGGGAACCAAC
>JAFZAL010000175.1 GCA_017557195.1 Thermoguttaceae bacterium
GGAAAACCTCAAGACGCTGCCGCCGTATTCCGCCTTTAGCCCTGTCAGCCTCCTGATTCACAACGCCTGCTCCGGCGAACATCACGGCGTTAAAGTAACAGGCGAAGACAGAGAACGGCTTATCGCCTGGGTGGACTGCAATGGCCCGTATCTGGGAGACGAAGAGATTCGCGCCATGTACGACCCGGACACGTACGCCACGACGCACATTCCGCCGGTGCGACCTCGCGTCGCCACCGCCCCGGTAATCAACCGCTTTGACATCCGTCAGGACGGCGATTCCGAAAAAGTCGCCGGCGTTCCGCTGAGACTGTTCGGAAATCCAACCGTTGACGCGGAAATTCTCTCTGCCGTTTACGGCGCGGGAGAAAATACTGTCGACGTTACCGACAAGGTGAAAAAGGCGTTCTCAGGATACGAAAGAACCAACATCGGCAAGTACAACGATCTGTTTGGCGATCCGATTTTCAAGACCGTCAAAACGCTCAAAGTTACCGTCAAATTCAAGGACGGCAAAGTCCAGGAATTTGAATTCCCGGAAGACGTGCCGATGGTGATTAAAGAAAACTAGAGTCGGACATTCTGGGGAGCGGACATTGTCCGCGACTAAGGCGGGTAATACCCGCCCCCCGGAGGCGTTAATTCTACGAAAGAGATTCTTATTTCACGTTGGACAAGGCGGCGCCTGGGGGCGCCGCAGTCCCCGAAATTTCTACTAAAACAGCCCGTACGGGATGACGTCGTAACGGGCGCCGGAGGGCATGGTTGCCGGGGCGCCGTGGAAGCTGCCCGGCCAGGCGGAACCGCGAAGGCGTCCGGCATGGTGCGGACCGTACAGGTTCTTTGGCGTTCCGTAAATGCGAACGGTTACGTCGTTTTCCCCGTCTTTCAAAGCGGAAGTAATATCGACGGAATCGTATTTCAAGGCAATCGTTCCGACTTTCTCTCCGTTAACCAGGACGACTGCAACAGCGCCGTTCCAGCCCTCGCGAATCGGGGGAAGCTGAACGACCGTCTTGCCGGCGGTTTTCGTTATCGTCTGAGTATAGTCAACCGCTCCGGAATAGAACGGCGCGCCTAATCCCGCCCAGCCGTTGGAGGTCGCGGTTTCCAGCCCTGCTCCGTTGACGGCAAATTGCGCCTGACGGTTATGGTTTCGGTACTTCAGTTCGGACGTCGCTTTGGCGGAAACGCCGGGAAGGACAGTCTGTTTGCCGTCGACGCTGGTCAGAAGCTGAACTTCCGCCAAGCCGACAAAGGCGTTGTCGTTTCCATTCCCCTCGCGAGTCGTTCCCTTAAACGATTCGTCCAGCGGGAACGTAATTCCCTTCCAGTTCGACAGAATCTTGAACGTCAGCTCCTTGCAGGCGACGGGTTTGTCAAAGAGAATCGTTTCCGAAGTTGTATCGCCCTGCTTGAACGTAAAGGTTCCGATGCTGACGCCGTCGGCAAACAGTTCCGCCTGTTTAACGCCGCGCTGCGACAGGTTGGCTTCGCAGTAGTTCCAAACGCGAATTCCTGTAACAGTCTGCTTCGTTGGCAGAGAGAACGTAATAGCCGGGGCGAAGTCGCGAACGCCAGGCTGGAAATCGAATCCAGAACAGAGCCAGGAAACGCCCTCCAGAGCGCTGGTATGAATCAGCTGAGGTTCTTCCTCCTCGCCGTTGGGCGCCTGCAAGCCGCGGTCAGGAACGATAACAAATCCCTGCGCCGCCGATTCGAGCGAGAATTCGCCCACAACCCACGCCGGCATGATTTCATGGAAAATCGTCATCTTGTCTGCGGTCAGCGTAACAACGTTTTCTCCCGCCTTGACGAGCGAAGCGATATCGTAAACGCCAAAAGAGCGGTCAAACTTCCACGCACCGGGAATCGGGTCAACAGGAGTTCCGTTGACTGTTACATGGTATCCCGTCGGATTTTCGCAGACGAACTGGAGTTTGCCCGGCTTGAACCCTTCTGCAACGGTAAACCGGTACGTCTGAGAAAACCCGGAATTGTCGGCAAACTCGTGCTTGAGCAGCGTATCGCGAAGCTGAACGCCGTTGTCCCACGGGGATTTGGGGAACCCGTTTTTCTGCCACAGCCAGGCGTTGGCAGGATAGAAATACTGATTTTTATGCATCTCGTTTCCAATCTGAACGTCCATGTAGTCAATGAGCAAAACGTTGTCGTCCAGACGTTTGGTCGTCCAGTCCTTCGTTGGGACGATAACGCGGCTGGCCTCTTCCGTCTTTTCTGCCGCTACCGGCTTCTTGCCCAGCGTAAAGGTCAGCAGGAGCGAACCGCACGGCGGGATGTTGTATTCCTGGCTGGAATACGCACTGATCTTGCCGGTAAACGGGTCGAACTGTTCGACGCAGACGTCATTAAAGTTGCGAGTTGCGAGTTGCGAGTTGCGAGAATTACGCGAAGCGTCCTCACTACTGCCTACTGCCTCTTGCCTACTGCCTATTCCAAGCTGAATCGCGCCTTTGGCGTACGAATCCATGCTGGCGTTGCAAACAAAGAGAATAAACGCGTTCTCCGTTTGACGCAGCATGTGGAACGTGTCGCCCTCCGCCGTTTCAGGAATCAGACGAACCGGCTGAATGTTCAAGTCGAGTTCGTCAATCGTTTTGACCTGCATGGCGGCTGTTACATTTTCCGCCATCTTTTGAATGTCCTCAGACTGTTTGTCAAGCGCTACGCCTTCTACAAACGCAATCTTTCCGCCCAGCGAGACGATTTTTCCATTCTTGCTAACGTACTGATCCAGCAGCTTGAGCGTCGGGACGTCGATATTTTCCAGCGAGTCCGGCAGGACGACGTAATCGTACTGCGCCTTGCCGACAACGAACTTGCCGGACTCGGAAACGCGTCCGATCTTTTCAATGACGTATTCCGAGCCGATGTCGTAATCCGCCTGTAGCTCTTCCAAGCGATTAACCGTAGCTCGGAAAACGCCGTCAATTCTGCCAAGATTGCCGTGACGCTGATACATCCAGGCGGTTGTCGTCGGTTCAATGAGCAGGAATCGCTGTTGGGTCAGTTCGCCCGACGACAGCATATAGGACAGCCGAGTCCAGTAGTCCGCCAGATATTTGTACTGTTCAAAGCAGGGGGAATGATACGAGAACGACTGCGGGTGGTCGTGCTTTCGCGCCCCGCGAATGGAGATGTACGACAAATGCTCGTCCGTCGTGTTGACGCCAACGGCGTACGACCAGTCGCCCAATCGTTTGAGGTCTTCAAAGCGGATATCCCAGCCGCCAGCCCCGTAGTTTTCCGACAGCGTTCTGGACAACCCGTTTTGATGAGCGACCGACGACAGCTCGCGCCCCGCCCGAGAGTTCCCGAACTGACCGCCGCCGCGGCTGTACGTGTTCATCAACAAGTCAATTGCCGGACGCTGATGCCAATAGTACATCGCCATGTTGTCCGGACCGTGAGCGGCGTTAGGCCAGCCGTGTTCCCAATAATGCCCCGTCCATTCCATTCCGTTGGCTTCGCACCAGTCGTGAACCGGCTTTGCCCAGCGTTCAGTAAACAGATAGCACAAGGTTTGATAATAATCGTGACGAACGCGGCGCCAGTCGCCGGTTTCTTCCGTCAAAGAGGTTAAATTGTCGACAATGCTGTATCCATGTATCTTTTCAAAGACTTCCGGCAAATCGTCCGTCCAGGACAAATGCCCGGCGGGAATGATCTGCGCCTCGTCCGAGAAAATGCCCGGGCAGCGTTTTCCAAACTGATCGCCGATATGCTTTCGATACGCTTCGTGAGTAACTTCGATAAACTTCTCCGTAACGCCGGGCTTCATCAAATCAACGTAGTACATTCCGCCGTACCATTGAGACGCGCCCGCCCAGTTGTACTTACCCAAAATCCACGTTACGCCATCCTTTTTTCCTTTAAGGAACTCGCCGTCCAGCTTTCCGGTTTTGGTTTGATGATACAGCTGTGACAAATCCTTTTTAGAGCCGTCGGAAAGAACCTGAACAACGTAGACGACGTCCGCGCCCGCCGTCCAGTCCCCTTTGGGGTTTGTTACAGCGTCCCGACGAAAGACAATCAAACCCTTGCCGCGGGATTCCGGCATCGCTTCCGGAACCAGGCCGCCGGCAAACCCGGTCGGATACGAGTTTTCGTCGTAAATCCAGACGTTCATATCGAGCTTTTCCGCCTCGTCAAAAGCCGTTTTCCATAAATGGAACCAGTCTTCCGACAAATACGGCGTCATCAGCCCCGGCCGCGGATGAACGAAAACCTGCTTGACGTTCTGCGCCGCCAAATCCTGCATAGTGTGACGAATTTGATCGTCTGTGAGCAAATCGTTCCAAACCCACAGCGGCGCGGTCGCATAATCCCGTCCCGGATTGACAAAACGTGACTTCATCTCGTCAATCGACGGATGCGTCGCCGGATTCAGTTTTGCGTTCTGAGCAAACGCCAGACTGCAAAGCGCAGTCAACGCCGAAAGCAGAATCAACGTTGTTTTTTTCATCTTAAATTCTCTCCATTAGGTTAATAATAACAGGAAGGCAACTCTTATCTTTTATTCCACTTCTGCTGATTATACCAGATGGAATAATTAAATGCAACACGGGACTAAGGCAGTAGTCAATAGGCAGTAGGCAGTAGTTTTTGATGGTAAATTTACCTATTTTACCTAACCGGAACATCTGGTACAACCCGAATAACAGTTATTTTTACAATTTCTTTTAGATTCGATACAGAAAGATTCCGATACCCATAAAGCCTAAAGATAAAAAGGCAAAATTATTTGTAAATGAGATTTGTTCTGTCTGACGCAGGAGGCGTCGGGAACGCAACTAAATTTTTTGGACAATGGGTATGATTATGAAAAAGCTCAATCTTTTTGCCGGAATAGCAGTAGCGATTTCCGGTCTGTTTGCGAGTCAAACATTTGCAGCGTCTGGCTGCACTACTGCGGCATGCGATCCAGCTGCCGCCGCTGCGGCATGCGATCCGGCTGCTGCCGCCGCCGATTCCGCGCCCAACGCGCCAGTTCCCCCAGCAGAAGCGGACTGCGCCGGAGCCCTCTCTGCTACTTGCGCCTCGTCGCCGTCTTGCGACCCGGCAGCCGCCGCTGCCTGCAACTCAGGCTGCAACCCGAGTTGCCTTTCAGCCGCTCCTGGCTGCGGAGCCGGTTGCCAAGCTGCCGCTCCTGGCTGCGGAGCCTGCTCCGCCTGCGGTAGTTTCACCTGCAATGGACATTGCGGAGGACTTTGCGGAGGACTTTGCGGACGTCGCGGCTGCGCTGACACTTTCATCGGGAAAATGCTCCAGGGAACTTGCTGGTCTGGCTACATGAACGCTGGTTACTTCACCAACTTCGGAGGCAATCGCAGCAATGGCTATGTCGATTGCTGGAGCGAAACAACGCCAGCTTTCAATGCGTTTTATTTATCCGGCGTTAAAAAGGCCTATACCGGCGGCTGCGGCTATGATTTCGGTTGGGGCATGGACTTCATGTTCGGCGAAGACGCCCGAATCCTGCGTTCCGTTCGCGGTTTGGATCAAGGCTGGACAACCGGACACATGTCCGATGGTCGTGATTCCTACGGATTTGCCATGCCGCAGTTGTACATGGAAATGGCTATCAATAACTGGATTTTCAAAGCTGGTCATTTTTATGGCTTGCTCGGATACGAAGGAGCTACCGCTAACAGCCGCTTCTTCTATACCAAAGGTCTGCTCTGCTCGGTTAGCCCGGTAGCTACGACAGGCGCTTTGGCGACCTACACCGGATTCCAGAACCTCGACATGACCCTTGGTTGGGTTAACGGTTGGGGCAACGGTTTTGACAACAGCTTGTACGGCGAAGGCATGGTCGAAGGCGCGTTCACCTACCATATGAACGAATATGCGTCAATCAAATACGCCTTCTTGGCTGGCACATGCGACATTGCTGTACCGCTGGGAGCTCTCGGACCGATTGCACCGGCTTCAGCCGTTGGCGACGCCTCCGTTCACACCGTTACCCTCGACCTGCAGCTTACCGGCAGTCTGGAATCAGTTTCCCTCCTGTACTACGGCGATTTCGACGGCAACACCGTCCTCGTCTTGGGAGAACACCTGTACAAAGACCTCAACTGCTGCACCAAAGCGGGCTTCCGATTTGAATGGATGAACACCATTAATGATACTAAACTGACCACCTTCGGTATCGGATTGAACTATCATCCCTGCGGAAATCAGAATCTGTTCTTCCGACCGGAATTCCGATACGACAAATCCACAAACGCGGCTTTGCTCAACGGAAAACCTGATCAGTTCACTATCGGATTCGACCTCATGTTGACGTTCTAAAAACAAACAGTGTAAACATTGCGTAAAAAAGGATTTGAACGCATAAAACTCACTGCCTGTTGACCAAAACTCCTCTGAAGATTCGGATAATCTTCAAATAATAAAGTCCCCGGAAGAAGCAATTCTTTCGGGGATTTTTAATTTAGTTGCGAGTTGCGAGGCGGCGAGGCGCCGTTCCCAGTCCGCGCTCCCGCGCGAAACATATTAAAATCGCTCCCGTTGGTCGCTTTGTTTATTCTCGCAACTCGCAACTCGCAACTTTTTGGGTTCAGACTCACCGGAACCGATTCTTCCCGCTCTCTTCTTCGCCCATTCATTTTCGTTATATCCGGCATAATCCGAGCTGGAATATCGGAACAATCGGTACAACAATAAATTATTTCAAAAATTCTATAACAATGGGCTATTTACCCGATTTATATATCAATCGACGTGAGGAAGCGTCGTACAGACAACATTCTTTATTGTTAATGGGTATTATCATGAACCGAAACCAAACAAAACTGTTTGTCGGAATAGCGCTGTCTATTTCCGGTCTGTTTGCCAGTCAAACATTTGCAGCTTCTGCCTGCACCTCTGCGGCATGCGATCCGTCCGCCGCTGCCGCCGCATGCGAACCGGCTTGCAACCCCGCTCCAGTCGCTTGCGACCCCGCGCCTGTTTGCGATCCCGCTCCCGCTACCTGCGCTGCGCCAGCCACGTGCGATCCAGCAGCGGCTGTTGGGTGCAATTCGGGTTGCCTCTCGGCAGCTCCGGGCTGCGGCGCCTGCTCCAAGTGCGGTAATTTCGCCTGCGACGGACTTTGCGGACGTCATGGCTGCGCTGATCCTTTCTTCGGAAAACTGAAGAAATCCGTTTGCGAAGGAACTTGCTGGTCTGGATATATGAACGCTGGTTACTTCACCAACTTCTCCGGCGACCGCAGCAATGGCTATACCGATTGCTGGAGCGAAACGACCCCGGCTTTCAATGCGCTGTACGTATCCGCCACTAAAAAGGCGTTTACCGGCGGCTGCGGCTACGACGTTGGCTTTGGAGTAGACTTCATGTTCGGCGAAGACGCTCGAATCCTCCGTTCCGTTCACGGTTTGGATCAAAACTGGGTAACCGGACACATGTCCGATGGTCGTCCGTCATACGGCTTTGCCATGCCGCAGCTGTATGTTGAAGCCGCTATCAATAACTGGTCGGTTAAAATGGGGCATTTTTATGGCGTACTTGGATACGAAGGAGCTACCGCCAACAGCCGCTTCTTCTATACCAAAGGTCTGCTCTGCTCGGTCAGTCCGGTAGCTCAGACAGGCGTTTTGGCAAGTTACAACGGATTCCAGAACCTCGACATAACCCTCGGTTGGGTCAACGGTTGGGGCAACGGCTTCGATAACGAATACGGCGAAGGCATGGTTGAAGGCGCGTTCACCTATCACATCACTGAATGCGCGTCTATCAAATACGCTTTCCTGGCTGGCACATGCGACGTTGCAGTTCCGCTGGGCGCTCTCGGACCGATTGCGCCAGCATCAGCCTCGGGCGACGTTTCCGTTCACAACGTTGTCTTTGACCTGCAGCTCACAAGATACCTGGAATCAGTTTCTCTCCTGTACTACGGCGATTTCAACGGCGACACCGTCCTCATCTGGGGAGAACACCTGTATCGAGACATCAACTGCTGCACCAAATTGGGCTTCCGGGCTGAATGGCTGAAGACGTCAATTGACGATACAGAACTGACAACCCTGGGAATTGGCTTGAACTACCATCCCTGCGGAAATCAGAACCTGTTCATCCGACCGGAATTCCGATACGACAAATCCACGAACGCAGCGATGCTCAACGGACGCGCTGACCAGTTCACCATCGGGTTCGACGTCATGCTGACGTTCTAAAAAACAAGCGGTTTACAAACCGCGAGAAAGGAAAGCTTTGAACAGTTAAACGCTTGCGGTCAATTGTCTGTCAAATAAAACAACATCCCCGGAAGAAGCAATTCTCCCGGGGATTTTTTCATTAACTGCAATCGGCGAGTTACAACGTAATATTCATATTACATTTTACGCCCTTGTTCAATCTTATCTATTTTACCTAACCGGAATAACCGCTACAAACGGAATAACCCGAAAAAAACGCAGAACGGTTTATTCTGTTACACTTTATTCCGATTAAACAGAGTATGCGACGCAGGAGGCGTCGAATTATCAATAGTTTTCTATGGTCAATGGGTATTATCATGAAAAAAACAGCGCTTTTAGCCGGAATAGCAATAGCTGTTTTCGGTCTGTTTGCGAATCAAACGTTTGCGGCATCCGGCTGCGTCACAGCAGCCTGCGATCCAGCTGCCGCAGCCGCAGCTGCTTGCGATCCTGCCGCAGCTGATCCCGCTTCCGCTCCTGCAGCGGATTACAATTCCAGCAACCCAAGCGCAGACAGCATCTTGCCAGAGCCTGCCGATCCTGAGCCTGATGCGCCGGCGCCTGCCGATCCTGCGTCTGTCGATGCTGCGCCTGTCGCTCCGGCAACTGGCTCCCAAGCAGCCTGTAATTCAGGCGCTCTTTCCGCCGCGCCGGGCTGTGGTTCCTGCTCCGCTTGCGGCAATGCCGGATGCAATGGTCTTTGCGGTTCCTGCGCTCCTCGCGGCTGCGCTGACTTATTCTTTGGGAAACTGAAGAAATCGTTCTGCGAAGGCGTTTGCTGGTCTGGCTATATAAACGGTGGATATAACACCAATTTCAAAGACGATGTAAGCAACGGATATACAGACTGCTGGAGCAACTCAACGCCGGCGTTCAACGCTGTGTATGTTGCCGCAGAGAAAAAAGCGTATACCGGCGGCTGCGGTTACGATTTCGGCTTTGGCGTTGACTTCATGTTCGGCGAAGACTCTCGATTCTTCCGTTCCTCCAAGGGTTTTGACCAATCTTGGGATACCGGACGCATGTTCAACCCGGATTTTTATGAATATGATATTCCATCTTACGGTTTTGCCATGCCACAGCTGTATTTGGAAACGGCAATCAATAACTGGTCTGTCAAACTGGGACGTTTCAACGCTCTGTTAGGATACGAAAGAGCTACCGCCAACAGCAGATTCTTCTATACGAAAGGTCTGACCTGTGCGGCAACTCCTGTTAGCCAAACTGGCGTATTAACCACTTATAACGGGTTTGAAAACCTCGATATTACCCTTGGTTGGGTCAGCGGCTGGGGCTGCGCGTTTGACAACTGCGAATGGATTACTAATGATAATACCGACGAAAGCATGGTTACAGCCGCGTTTACCTATCGTATGAACCAATACGCTTATATCAAATACGCATTCGTATCGGGTACGACAACAATGGACGACGTAGTAGGAGGAATAATGGGTCCGAAAGCTTATTACGTTGCTAATGAGAAAAAAGGACTCGGAAATGTCCATAATGTTATTCTCTGGTTGCAGCTTACAAACCGTTTGGAATCGGTTTCAACTGCTCTGCATGGAGACGTCAGATATGGCTTTAACACTGATTCTGGTTTTTACTACACGATCCTGGGACAGCATCTGTATTACACACTCAACTGCTGCTGGAAAGTTGGATTCAGAGCGGAATGGGAAAAGATGAGCGTTTTAGGCGACGATGCAACAGAACTTACATCGTTCACGATTGGCGCTAACTGGCATCCGGCAGGAAATCAGAATCTGTACGTCCGACCGGAACTGCGGTACGACCGCGTAACCGGACCGTTTGGAGGAGATATGCTCAACGGACGCGCTGACCAGTTCACCATTGGATTCGACGTTATGCTGACGTTCTAGTCATCAGTCAGGAATTAGAAGTCAGAAGCAAGAAGTGAGACGTTGAAAAACTCTCACTTCTTGCTTTTTTATTATCTAAGGGTTTGTAACCTATCATCTGACATCATCTGACATTCTTCGTCTCTAATCTTATCCAATTTATCTAACCGGGGTATCCATTAAAAGCATTGCAACCGGATATAAATGCAGAAAAATCTATAATATTGAACTATTTACCGATTAAAAACATTATACGGCGCAGGAGGCGTCGTGTATACCAATATTATTTATGGTAAATGGGTACAATCATGAAAAAAATAACATTCTTGGCTGGAATAGCATTGGCTATTTTCGGTCTGTTTACGAGTCTGGCGTTTGCAGACTCCAATTGCAATCAAACCCCAGCCGTTGTCGATATTACTCCGACGATTCAGGCGCCAGCGCCAGTTCCTGCGGCTCCTGCGCCTGCAACTGCGGCGACTCTCCCGGATCCGGATTCTGCGCTTGAATCTCCAGCGCCTGCCCCTGCTCCGGCAACGTCTGTCCCTGCTCCGGCAGCTCCCGCGCCTGCTCCGGCAGCGTCTTGCGCCAGCTGCAACTCCGGCGGCGTTTCTGTTGCGTCTGGATACAGTTTCTGCGCCGCCTGCGGGAATGTTGACTGCGACGGGCTTAGTTGCTCCGGTTGTGTTACGGTCGGTCCGGATTGCGGATTCTGCGCCGCCTGCGGGAATCCTGACTGCGACGGGCTTTGCGATTCCTGCATTCCTTGCGAATGCGACGGAATGATGGGCTGCGGAGTTATGGGCGGCTCGCCTTTCGATGGCGTCTGCTTCTCTGGCTACGTCAACGCCGGATACGATACCAACTTCTCCGGTGATCGCAGCAACGGCATGGTCGACGCCTGGAATAACACAACCCCGGCTCTCAACGCTGTATATGTTTCCGCCGTTAAAAAGGCGTTTACTGGCGGTTACGGCGCCGCATTCGGCTTTGGAGTTGACTTCATGTTCGGCGAAGATTCCAGAATCTTCCGTTCCGCTCGCGGTCTGGACCAAAACTGGTACACCGGACACATGTACAATCCGGCTACTGAAGCTTACGATCGTCCTTCCTACGGCTTTGCCATGCCGCAGCTGTACCTGGAAGCCGCTATCAATAACTGGTCTGTCAAGTTCGGTCATTTTTACGGACTGTTAGGTTACGAAGGCGCAACCGCCCCGAGCAGATTCTTCTATACCAAAGGTTTGACCTGCGCTGCGTCTCCCGTCAGCCAAACCGGCGTTTTGGCTTCCTATAACGGATTCCAAAACCTCGAACTTACCATGGGCTGGGTCAACGGCTGGGGCAACGGATTCGACAACAGCGCTTTCGGCGAAGGCTTGCTTACCGGTTCGTTCACGTACCGCATGAATCCAATGGCGTCCATCAAATACGCGTTCCTGGCGGGAACGGCTGACATGGCAGGCGTATTCGGATACTGGGGTCCGTATAACTGGGGACACATTAAAGGCGTCGGCGCATCCCACAGCGTTGTATTTGACGTTCATCTCAACAATTGCCTGGAATCCGTTACAACCGTGAACTACGCCGACTACGGACAGGCAACCGACTCCGCCAACGGCGACCGCGCCCTCATCATTGGCGAACACCTGTATTACACGTTCAACTGCTGCTGGAAACTGGGATTCCGAGCGGAATGGATGAAACACACGGAGTATTATAGAAATACATTCGATACCGAAATTACAACCTACGCCCTCGGTTTGAACTGGCATCCGGCTGGAAATCAGAATCTGTACGTCCGACCGGAACTGCGATACGACCGCGCGACCGGCGCGTGGAAGAACATTCCGCTCAACGGACGACCTGACCAGCTCACCATCGGCTTTGACGTCATGATGACGTTCTAATTAAAAGTCAAAAATCCAGAATTTGAAGCGAGAAGTAAGGCGTTGAAAAACGCTTACTTCTCGTTTTTTGTTATAATCCTGATTCTTACCCCTCATCTGACATTCGCCATCTTTATTCTTATCTATTTTATCTAATCGAAATATCCGTTAAAATCGTTGCGACAGGAAATAGACGCAGAAAAATCTTTAATATTGAACTATTTACCGATTAAAAACAAAAACGACGCAGGAGACGTCGTGTATACCAATATTATATTTGGTAAATGGGTATTTATCATGAAAATAATTTCATGTTTATCTGGAGTAGCTATAATTATTTCCGGTTTGATTACGAGTCAGGCGTTTGCGGCGTCTTGCAATGTTTCAGCGACATGCGACCCTGCCGCCTCGGCGGCTTGCGCTCCTGACGCTCTTGCTGTCGAACCAGCTCCCGTTCCCGATGAATATTGTAATTCAGAAGCGCTTTCCGCAACCAGCACGGCATCGCCTACATGCGACCCATCTGCCGCATCGGCTTGCGATTCCAGCTGCAACCCGAATTGCCTTTCAGCCGCGTCTGGCTTCGGAGCTTGCTCCAACTGCGGCAGCTTCAACTGCAACGGGTTCTGTAACCGCCACAGCTGCGCTGACGCTTTCTTTGGAAACCTGAAGAAATCTCTTTTCGACGGCGTTTGCTGGTCTGGCTATATAAACGCCGGATACGATACGAACTTCGCTGGCGACAGAAGCAACGGCCTGGTCGACGCCTGGAATAACACCACCCCGGCTCTCAATGCTATATACGTTTCCGCCGAAAAAAAGACGTTTACTGGCGGTTACGGCTTTGACGTCGGCTATAGAGTTGACTTCATGTTCGGCGAAGACGCTCGAATTTTCCGTTCCGCTCGCGGTTTGGATGAGGACTGGATTACCGGGCACATGTACACCCCTAATTCATCAGGAGGAGGCTCTTATAACCGACCTTCCTACGGCTTTGCCATGCCGTATTTGTACGTAGAAACCGCTATTAACAACTGGTCTGTCAAAGCAGGACATTTTAGAAGCCTGATAGGCTACGAAGGCGCTCCCGCTCCGAAGAGATTCTTCTATACCAAAGGATTGATCTGCTCGTCGTCTCAAACTGGCGTTTTAGCAACCTATAACGGATTTGAAAACCTCGACATTACCCTCGGCTGGGTCAACGGCTGGAACAACGGATTTGACAACAGCAGATTTAACGACGGCTTGGCGTCCGGCTCGTTCACATACCGCATGAACAAGGCAGCGTCTCTCAAATACTCGTTTCAGGCGGGAACGGCTGACATGGCAGCCATATTTGCTTTTTGGGGACCGTATAACTGGGGATACTCAAAAGGCGTTGGCGCCCTCCACACCGGTATTTTAGACGTTTATCTTACCAGCGCTCTGGAATCCGTAACCGTTGTGAACTATACAGACTTCGGACAGACAATCTACTCCGAAAACGGCACTCGCGTCCTCGTCCTGGGAGAACACTTGTATTACACGATTAACTGCTGCTGGAAAGCCGGATTTAGAGTGGAATGGCTGAAAAACACTGATTATATTGGCGCCAGCTCACAAGATACCGAAATTACCTCCTACACCATCGGTCTGAACTGGCATCCGGGAGGAAATCAAAACTTGTACATTCGTCCGGAACTGCGATACGACCGCGCGACCGGCGTTTGGAAGAACCAGCCTCTCAACAAACGACCCGACCAGTTTACCATCGGGTTCGACGTCATGATGACGTTCTAATCAAAAAGTGAGTGTAACTGATTTGAAATGCCAAGCATTCGCTGACCGATAACCAAAACTCCGCTGAAGATTCGGATAAATAATAAAGTCCTTGGAAGAAGAAATTCTACCGGGGATTTTCTAATTCGCAATGTGGAATTACGCTTCGCAATCCTCTCGCAACTCGCAACTCGCAACTCGCAACTCTACGTCGCTTTGCTGAATCATCCAGGGATTGTTCTCTATCATGACAACCGTATGACCGTACGCGGTCAGACGGCGAAACGTTTCCAAGAGTTTGTCCAGTTCAGAATCGTGCAGTCCGGCAGAGGGTTCGTCCAGCAGGAACAGGGTTTTCTGTTTGTAAATCTTCTGAAGCGCCTTCGCCAAATCCAGCCGGCTTCTCTCCCCGGCAGAAAGAGTTTTAATCGGCTGTCCCAGTTCCAGACGCTCCAAACCGATGTCGATCAGAGACGTCAGGGGAAGTTGAACGCTGCGAATGTTTCGGAAAAACGAAAAAGCGTCTCGAACCGTCATCCGAAGGATTTCCGCCGCATTCAGACCTCGAAACCGGGGCTGTAAATACTCCTTTTGAAAGCGTTCCCCCATGCATTCGCTGCAAACCATCTCGATTTCCGGAAGGTATTCCAGGTCGATTGTCAGCACGCCCTCTCCTTTACATTGAGGACACCGTCCTTTCCCGCTCATGAGACTGAAATCGCCCGGCGCAAACCCTCTGGCTTGAGATTCCGGCGTTGCCGCTAATTCCGCTCGAACGGAATCCCATATTCCCAGATACGTCGCAACGCAGCCCCGCGGCGGCTTACGCTCCAGTATCCGTTCAACCAGAATCACATCCTCAAACGAGTCCAAACCGGTAACAGAGCGTTTTCTGTCAGATGGAACCGGCTTTCCCGCCAACTGAGCCAACAGAGTCGTTTTTCCCGACCCGGCGGGACCTGTAATCGCGGTCAGTTTGCCCGGAGAAATGGTTATGGAGGCAGTAGGCAGTAGGCAGTAGGCAGTAGGCGAACCCCAAAAGTTGTATTCATGAACAGGTTCGCCTGACGGCGAATGCGTAATTCCGTTCGTTTCACTCACTTCATTACCGCCTTTCAATCCCTCGTCCCCCCCGCTTTGCAACTCCACCACGCAGTCCGCAGCCTGAATGAGCGACGCGTCGTTGTCTGCAACCACAACCGTATTCCCTCTGTCGCGTAAACGCAGCAACGCCGAAATTAACGCGGGTCGATTCTCCGGCGGGACCCCGTCCATCGGCTCGTCGAAAACGTAAAGCATGTTGACCAAATCGCCGGCGAACATCGACGCCATCGCCGCCCGACGAATCTGCCCGCCCGACATCGTTTCCGCCTTGCGGGAGAAAGACATGTAACCAAGACCGACGTCTTGCAAAGCTTGAGCGATTTTTGAGTGAGGAATTGCAATTTGGTCTGCCGACAGATCGTACCATTCCAGCAGATTCTTCCCGTCGAGCTGGTACGCCAGGATTTTGTCGCGTTCGGAAGGTTCATTCGGTAATTCCGAAAGATAAAAACGTTCAACCGCGCTGTCGGAAAATTCCAGTCCGCATTGAGGACACGTTCTGCCCTGCCCTGCGTAACGTTTGACCGTTCCCTCGGGCGTTTCGATGAACACAACCGCTTTCCCGCCGGATTCCGCAAACGCCAGTTCAAACGACTCCTTCGTTCGGCTGTCGCCGGGTTTGAACGCTAATCGGTCAGCAAGAACATAGAGAGAGTTAGGAGTGAGGAGTGAGGACGCCTCGCCTTCTCGCAACTCGCAACTCGCAACTCGCAACTCGTTCCCGTCGACCAGTTCCACTTTAGAATCGCGTTCAATCAGCCAGCGGGTAAACCCGCGCTGAGCGTATTCCGATATCGCAGCTGTCGGGACAAAGGCAATCTGAGCGCGGCAATTCTCATAATGACGTTCAAAATATTCAGCCGACGACGCAGCTCCGCCGGGCGGGACTTCTAAACCGCAATGAGGACAAATCGGGACAGCATGGCGGGAAAACGCCAACGCCAAGGCGTCGTCCATACCGCAAAGCTGAGCCAGCGTCTGATTTAAATCAACTTTTTCTGACACTGTCGCTGCTGGCGGCAGATTTTCAATCGAATCCAAATCCGGACGCTTCCAAAGACTAAACTTGCCCCGCCGACGCGTTCCGACTGTCTCAATAAAACGCCGCTGACTCTCCGCAAAAAGAGTATTTATGACCAACGACGTCTTCCCCGAACCGGACGGACCGCAGACTACTGTCAGCGCGCCAATCGGGAAATCTACATCAAGATTGTTCAAACAATTCTCCCGAATTCCGCGTAAACTAATAACAGAGTCAAATTTTTTGCTTTTTTTCATTTTACTTTCTCCATTTTTCATTATATCGAATTTACGTCCGCTTGCAATCCCCACAATTTTGGTATAATATATAATTGAGTGGTAAGTGGTCAGTTTTAAGTTGTAAGGACGCAAAGCGCCTCAATAAATTATTTTTCTCATCACTAACCACTAACCACGTTCCACTAACCACAAACACATTACTATGGGATACCAAGACCGAGACTACTACCGAGATTCCTACACTCCTCAGCGAGAACCGATGAAAATCATATACAAGATTATTATCCTGAACGTTATTCTATGGCTGGCAAACGCGTTTCTTACGCCGCCGCAAGTTATGAAATACCGAGATCCTGATACTAATAGCATCGTTCAAGTCGCGAATTCGGGAGCTATTACAGAAACGCTTACCCTGCACCATTCGGACGTTTACAAACCGTGGCTGTATTGGAAGTTTATTACGTGCGGATTCGCCCACGATTCCTCAAACGCCTGGCATTTAATCGGCAACATGCTCGGTTTGTTCTTCCTGGGCAGATTCGTTGAAGATCGATATGGCTCCAAACAGTTCCTGGGCTTTTATCTTGCCGCCATTGTTGTTGGAAACCTGTTTTGGATTTTCTGTTCGTACATGAATGGAACGCTTAGACCTGACTCAGACATGGGATTGCTGGGCGCGTCCGGAGGCGTAACCGCGACAGTAATTCTGTTTGCTATTACGTACCCAAAAGTTACGCTTGTACTGTTCCCCATCCCTATTCCTATGCCCGCCTGGGTTTTTGGTTTGCTTTTGGTCGGTTCCGACATGTTCGGAGCCATGCACGGAGAAGGTCTTATGGGCAACAACGTCGCCTACACCGTTCACCTCAGCGCAGCGGCGTTCGCGGCGGCATACTACTTTTTAAACTGGAATTTTACCCGGCTGGGCGCTTTTGTACTGGGCGATTTCAAAACCGCCATGCACTTCAAAGCCTCGCCAAGAGTTCGTTATCATGAAGATGAACGATACGACGACGATGACGACGACCTGTTTCGTTCCCGCAGTCAAAACGCCGTTTCTTCCAGCAACGACCCAGGCAACTACGCTCAGAGAGAAAAAGACGCCCGTCTGGAAGCCGAGCTGGCAGATGAAGCAGACCGGATTTTGAGGAAAATTTCTCAAACAGGACGAGACAGCCTGACTCGCGCCGAAGAACGCACCCTTCAGACCTATAGCGAGCTTTTACAGAGAAAAAAGCGTTAAAACTCCTACATTCGTAGTAACTATCCCATAAAAAAACGAGTTTTTTTAGGAAATCCGTAAAAAATGGTTGACAGAATATAAAAAAGAGCTTAATATATTATTGGTAAAAAAGTATTTTGAAAAATTCTTGTAAAAGAGTTGCAAAAATATAAATTATCTATTATAATGTTAAGATAGATAGTTTTAACCATATTATACTCAAAGGAGTACATCCATGAAGCTTCGCAAGCAAGCAGTTACCATCGGATTCATCATATTTTTCGTTCTAACATCCATTGGCTTGGGTATTGGAATATATTTGATTTATCAACAATGGGACGAAAATCAAGCCAAAGTTCCAGACGCCGTCAAAAAACTTAAAGCTAAAGAAGACGAAATCGCCAGCGTTAAAAAAGACGTCAAC
>JAFZAL010000176.1 GCA_017557195.1 Thermoguttaceae bacterium
CGTTACAGACCTTGTCAAAGATAAATTCTCCGGCAAGAGCGTAACGTACCTGGGCAAATATAACCTTCTTTTCGGCGACCCGGTCAATAAGAAGGTCAAAACGCTCAAGGTCATCGTCCGCTTCAAAGACGGCAAAGTCAAGGAATACCATTTCCTGGAAGACTCGCCGATGGACTTTAAAGTAATGTGACATTTCGGAGTGCGAGAGCAAAGCTCTCGCTTTTACCTTGACGGCAAAGCCGTCAAGACGCGGAAGCCTACAAAAACCTTTTTCTCAGAAAAGCCCGCTTGAACAGCTGGTTCGCGGGCGTCTTCGCCCGCCGAAGAATTATTTAACCGCAAAGGACGCAAAGAAATGAAAGGCGGTAACGGAGTTCGCGAAGCGAACGTAGTTACGCTTTGTTTGAAGGGGGAAAAACGTATTGCGTAAGCCGAACACATCCCCTGGATGGCGCCTGTCTCGGGCGCCAACTTGACGGCTTTGCCGTCAAGTACGAAAGCGGCGCTATTCCCTACCGACGCAGTCGAAAACCTCCTCGGATCGCGAGCGGAAGCTCGCTTTATTTGCGAACCTTTCTCATCTTCTCTATTTTTAACATTTCATTCAATTTTTCCCAAAAAATTTCTATTTAACTCTCGAAAATCGCAAAATCTATTGTATAATATATGTTGACGTATAATAACATAACCCCATTTCCCGCCATCGCAATGTTGACGAAATGGGGGTTCAGAATATCCATTATCCCGAGTTTACTCATACTGGAGTAGAACAATGGCTAAAACCACAATCCTTTCCCCTTTAACGTTCAGCAGAATTCTCCTTTCCGCTCTGGCGGTTGTTGCGCTTGGAGTTGTAGTCAGCGCTCAAACGGTCGTTCGTACTAACGGCGGAACACAAACCGCTACCGGTACAGACGTTTCAGTGGTTCAAAAAGCTGACAACTTCGCCAACGGCGACGTAATCAGCGTTTCTGGCACATCTGAAACCAGCATCGCGCCTTTTACTGCTTCAGTAAGACTTGAAGGATCATATACGGTTGACACTTTTACCGTTCAATCGGGAACAAGCGAGAAACAGTACATCGGCGGTCTTGCTTCCAATCGAAACTACGTACTAAAATATTATAAAGATTATGATTTAACATTCAAGAATGTTGAATTCCAAAACACTGGCAATGCCCAAAATACATTCGGCATCTTTTTAACAATGAATGCTACGGCGCCTAGTGGATCAACTACAACGCCTACTGTAACATTGAATTTGGACAATGCTTCGTTTACAAAATTCAAAGCAAGCGGCTCAAATAATGGCGGGGTATTGTATTCCAGTACTGCAAATTTAACAATTAATGGATCCAATGTTGTTTCCTTTCATAATAACAGCGCTAGTTTGGGAAGCGCAATTATTTGCTCAAAAGCAGTAACTATCGATTGTCATGAAATTATCTTTGACAGCAATGCCGCCAATGACTCCGGGGCAATCCGCAACAACGGAGCCTTAACTATTACTGGTTCAAAAGTTACATTTAATGAAAACACCGCCAAGGGTAGCGGCGGATCGATTTATTCCGACAATACCGTCAATATTACCGGAAATGGAAACAGCTCCGTATTGACGTTTACCGACAACACCGCGACGAATGAAGGCGGCGTAATATATTCCACAGGTGGAATAGAGATCGATAGCAACACAATAAATATTAGCGGAAACACCGCTGGTAATTACGGGGGCGCAATACGATTAAACAGTTCAAGCGCCAAAGTATTTATTACAGGCGAGACGGTTACTATTGACAAGAATTCTGCTTTATCCAAAAACGGCGGCGCAATCCACACGAACGGCAATGTCGAGCTGAAAGGAAAGTCAGATAAATCTGTATTTACCCTTAGTAACAACTCGGCTCCAAACGGCAACTCCGGCGTAATGGTAGTTGTTGGAACAGTAGATATTTCGATTGGTACGTTTAAATTTCAAAATAACAGCGTCAAAGGAATCGGCGGAGCAATTGAAGCCCGAGCTGGGATTACTTTCCACGGCGACAACACGTCTGCGACTTTTACAGGTAATATTGCCGGTACAAACGGAGACGACATTTATCTGGATAACTCATCTGTCTTGACGTTCAAGGACAGCGGAACGTATTCTTTCGACGGCGGTATTTATTTAGTCAAAACAGGAGCCAGTACAGTAATTAACAAAGCTCAGGTTACGATTGCCGGACGTCAGTATAAACCCGTTATTAACGAAGGCGATCCGACGAATGTCGAAGATCATACCAATAATTATCAGCTTCAGACGGTTAAAATTTCCAACGGAGGCAAGCTGACGGCGAATTTGGACTATATCGATTCTCTGACCGGTAAGTTTAACTTGGGTACTGCCGATACAGTTGGAACGCTGGAACTGAACTTCAATGGAGAAGAACCCTTATTGCTGACGATGTCAGATACGTTCAAAATCACCGGCACGAGCAAAGGCGAAGTTGTCAAATCCGGCGACGGGACGCTTCAAATATATGCGGACGCGGCTAATATGATTGACGTCTCAAAACTTGTCGTTTCTTCCGGTCGCATGGATATGAAAGAGTATTTCACAGGCTCTCTGGAAGTTGGTGAAGAGACAAGCGAAGGGGTTTATTCCACTGCAATTTTCTCCCCGGGGAATTCCGTTGGTACGTTGACCATTACCGGCGATTTTGTTCTCAATCCGGGTTCGACGCTATTGATCGAACAGGATGCGACCGGCATTGACACGCTTTCTGCCACGTCGTTCGATATTGCTTCCGATTCGATTCTGGATCTGCCAGTAGATTCGCTTCAGCTGGGCGCTTCGTATCCGATTATCCAATCGAACACCGCTTTTGACGATACCATGGCATCCGATGATTTCTGGAATGGACTTCTGACGTCAGATAGCGCATATTATTGGAATCTGAAAGTTGTCAACGGCAACACGGTTATGGCGTCTGTAGACTCCAACGCCGTTCCGGAACCGTCGACGTGGGCGCTGCTGATTCTCGGCGCCGCGGGGCTGATGTACTGGCGGAAAAGAAAGTAATTTGTAATACTAAGTGTGACGTATCGGAGAGTGCGGCGCCCAAAGGCGCCGCCTTGTCCAATGACCCGCTCAAATGATAACGACTCAGCCAGTATCCATTCCGGGTCGCGGACGAAGTCCGCATCCCTAATATTATTTGTCTATACGTAAATTACATTTTCTGTTTCGTCGAACATTCCGCGTGGGACGAAGTTTTTCATTTTTTTCTTCGGCGGACTTCGTCCGCGACCCAATGAGTTTTTCGACTTCGGCACAGAACGTGTGCAGGACGGATTGGCTTTGGCGGGCGAAGACGCCCGCGAACCAGTTGTTCAAACGGGCTCTCCACGTTCAAGATTCTATAGTAGCTTCCGACGCAAGCGCTCATCTATATTTTTCTCCTCGCCGTCTTGACTTTCGATTTTTCTCTCTGTATAATAATCGTTAATAGGATAAATCTATATCGTTCATTTAGCATAAGAGGAGCAACTCATGAACAGAAAGTTATCGTTATTCGCGTTGGCGCTGGCTGTGGCGGCGGCAGGGATTTGCCAGTTTGCCGCGTCCTGCGTCTGGGCGGACGAGTCCCGTCCGAAACTGTGTAAACTCGACGTTATCGTCAACAGCGAGAACCGTCTCAACGAGGCGTTCCGCGCCTGTGACGGCAATCTGCATACGTTCTGGCATACGCGATTTGAAGCGCCTGCGGTCGACCCGCCGCACTGGATCGCTCTGGATTTGCTGGAGCCGATGACCGTCGAGGGGTTCGACTACACGCCCCGGGAAGACATGACCAACGGGACGTTCGAGAACGTCAAGGTTTACGTCTGCGACAGTTTGGAGGACAAGGGCGAGCCGGTCTGGACGGGCGTCGTCTACCCGAAGTACGAACAGCCTGTCAAAACGGTTAGAATCAACTTTCCCGCTCCCGCGACTGGACGTTACATTTTCTTTGACGTCGTCAATGCCTTGAGCAATATCGCGCGCGCGTCGGCGGCGGAAATCCAGCCGATTGTCAAAGGGAAGGTCTTTCTCCACAAAGATATTGTCGAATTCTACGAAAGCATGGGCGTCGATTTGGGCGCGATTGTCGATAACGGTTTGATTTCCGCGCCGGTTGTCAGCGAGAGCGTTCTTTCCGCGCCGGTTCTGCCGAAGGGAATCGTGAAGACGGCGGACGGCGTCGAGGTTGAAAACCGCTTTATGATGCACGAATGGATGCTGACGCTTCTCGACAAGGCGGAACAGCGCTGGATCGAGAATTACGAAAAGGCGAAGACGCCGGAACAGATCGCGCAGTATCAAAAAGAGCGCAAGGAGTTCTTCTTTAAGCAAATCGGCGCGTTCCCGGAACGAAACCCGCTCAACCCGGTTGTAACAGGAACAATTCAGAAAGAAGGGTATACGGTCGAAAAGGTTCGCTTTGAATCCCAGCCCAACTTTTGGGTAACGGCAAACCTGTTCCTGCCGGATGAAACAAAGTACCCCAAGCCGTGGCCCGGCGTTCTGGTCGCCTGCGGACATTCCACCACCGGGAAAGGATACGAAAGATATCAGCGCGTTTCCGCTTTGCTGGCTCTTAACGGCATGGCGGCTTTGATTTTCGACCCGATCGACCAGGGCGAACGGTTCCAGTTCACCACGCCCAAACCGCCCATTTCCGTTCACGCACACAACCTGCTGGGAATCGGCTCCATGGCGTTGGGTCGCAACACAAGCTGGTTTGAAATCTGGGACGGCATGCGCGGAATCGACTACTTGCAGTCGCGTGAGGACATCGACCCGAAGTCGATTGGCGCGTGCGGACTGTCCGGCGGCGGGACTCAGACGGCGTATTTCATGGCTCTGGACGAACGCATTGAAGTCGCCGCGTCGCTGTGTTACATAACTTCTCTGACGGGCATGTATCGCCGCGGCTTGCCGGAATCCGACTCGGAACAGCACGTTTTCGGTCAGCTGGACTTTGGCTTGGAACACGCCGACTATTGCATTATGCGCGCTCCCAAACCGACCATGATCGGCTGCGCGACGAAAGACTTCTTCCCCATCAAACAGACGTGGGATTCCTATCGTTACAGCAAACGCATGTTTGGTCTGCTGGGGTATCCCGAACGCATGAACCTTGCGGAGACGTTTAACGAACACGGGTATGACCTGACCTTGCGTCAGGCGACCGTTCGATTTTTGCATCGGTTCCTCGTTGGCGGCAGCGAAGCGGTTGTCGGACCGAACAAGATCGACCCGATTGTCGAACCGGACAGGGTTTTGGAGCTGTCTGCAGATGAGTATCGTGTCACAGAAACCGGCAACGTTCAGGACATTCCCGGATCGAGAACGACGTTCGACATCAACCGGGACTACGCCAAGGAACTCACAGCCAAACGGGCGGAACTCTGGTCTCAGACGCCGGAAGACGAAATGCGCGTCAAAGTTCGTCAGCAGGCTCTGTTCCGGGAATCCAAAGACCTTCCCGATCTGACCGTGTTGTCGTCTGAAGACGTTCCCGAATTAACAACGGCGGCTGAAGGACAAACCCCGGCTCTGGCGACAGCGAAGAGAATCGTCTTCCAGGTCGAACCGAAACTGTATCTGACGGCTCTGTGGCTGGTTCCGCAAAACGCCGACCTGTCCAAGGCGACGCTATTTGTCAGCGACAAGGGCAAAGCCGACGGCGTCCAAATCGTCAGCGGTCTGCTGGCAAGCGGCAAACCTGTTCTGACGGTTGACCTTCGCGGATACGGCGAAACGCAGCAGCTCAATCAGCGGTACTTCAACTGCCATCATTTCGGTCAGGACGGCTGGGACTGTTACTTCGCCTTTGACCTCAACAAGACCTACGTTGGATTCCGGGCGGAAGACCTGTACTTGCTCAGCCGTTACATGAAGAACGAACTCAAGGCGCTCGCCGTTGACTGTCTCGCGATTAACGAGGCGACCATACCCGCTCTGCACGCGGAATTCTGCGAGCCGGAAACGTTTGACCATCTGACCGTCGTCAACACGCTTGTCAGCTGGACAAACATGGTCGAAAACGGCGGGTATTCGACAACCCCGTATGCCAGCATCGTCCACGGCGCGTTACAGGTTTACGACCTGCCAGACCTCCGCGCTGCTCTGGAAAAATCCGGCAAACTGACCGTTTCCGGTCTCCGCTGGGAAAAGAAGTAGACGGTGGCGAGCCGGGGTGCGTAAGCCCCCGGGCGTGAGCGAAGCGAACGTAAAAAGAAACCTCATTTAAGAACAATCCCCATGAACGCAACACGACGTACGTTTTTGAAATCCGTTTTGGCGGGAACGCAGATGTTGGCTGTCGGTCCCTTAACAGGGCTTGTAACAGCGGAGGAGCCGCAATCAGCGACGACTTCGATTCTGGACGATTTCCTGTCTCCCCCGCAGGAGGCGAAACCGGGCGCGTACTGGTTTTTCATGAATGGGAACATGTCCAAAGAGGGCATGGCGGCTGACTTGGCGGCGATGACCCAGGCGGGGCTGGCGCGCGCGATCCCTCTGGAAGTCTCGTTGGGCGGGCCGCCGGCAGTCGTCAAGTACATGTCGGCGGAATGGCTGGACTGCTGGCGATTCGCGGCGGCGGAGGCGGAAAAGCGGGGAATCGACCTGACCCTTCCCGCCGGTCCCGGCTGGTGCGGCGCGGGCGGGTCGTGGATCGAGCCGGAAGATTCCATGCAGCATCTGCGCTGTTCTGTTACAAAAGTCTCCGGGCCGGGCGCGGTCGAAGTCGAGTTGCCGGTTCCGGAACCGCGAGTTCCTTTTTTCGGAATGGGGTCGTTAGGCGACTGTAAACAGGCGTGGGAGAATTTCTATCGCGATGTGGCCGTTATTGCCTATCCGACGCCGAAAGAGGAATACCGTCTTGCCGACTGGGAAGAGAAAGCTCTGTTTTATCGTCCGCCGTACTCGTCCGTACCGGGCGTCAAACCGTATTTGTCTCCTGTTACAACGGAAGCCCCTGCGGACGCTGTCGTCCCGTTTGACAGGATAATCGATATCTCCCGGTTTATGGACGCCAGCGGCAAACTCCGATGGACGGTTCCGGAGGGCGACTGGACGATTCTGCGTTTGGGTCGACGATTGACGGGTCAGACGACGCGCCCAGCGCCAAGCGCCGGGCTGGGATTGGAATGTGACAAGTTCGAGAAGTCCGGGTTCGATCGGCAGTATTCCGAATTCATTTCCAAAATTCTGGACGTGGGCAAGTTTTCAACTCTCCATCACGACAGCTGGGAGATGAGTTCGCAGAACTGGTCGGAGAATTTCAGACGTCATTTTATTGAAAAGCGCGGCTACGACCCGCTGCCGTGGACGCCTGTCATGTTCGGGGTGTCGGTTGAAAGCGTCGAGAAGTCCGAGCGGTTCCTCTGGGATTTGCGTCGAACGGCGCAAGAACTTGTCTACGAAAACAACGTCGATTACATGAAACGCCTCGGCGCCCATCGCGGCATGCAATTCTCGACAGAGGCGTACGACCTCAACCCGGCGGGCGACTTGTATTTGTTCCGGTCGGCGGACGTCCCGATGGGGGAATTCTGGTCGCATAATTACGGGTTGAGTTCGGAATTCAGCGTTATTGAAGCGGTTTCTAGCGGTCACACCTGCGGGAAGAAGGTTATCGGCGCGGAGGCGTTCACGTCGACCAACGACAGATGGCTTCAGTACCCGGGCGCTATGAAACAGCAAACGGACTGGGCGCTGTGCGCCGGGATTAACCGGTTTATCTTCCACCGGATGTTCCATCAGCCGACCGACGATAACCGCCCAGGGTTCTCGCTGTCGCGTCACGGCGTTCATTGGGACAGAACGCAGACGTGGTGGAGCATGGCGAGCGCGTATCATCTGTATATCGCCCGATGTCAGGCTCTGTTACAGCGCGGTCTGCCGTCAGCGGACGTTCTCTATTTGGACCGGGAAGGCGCGCCGAATGTGTTTACGCCGCCCAATTCCGCTTTATCGCTTATCGAATTCCCCGACCGGAAGGAATACAACTTTGATGGCTGCTGTCCGGAAACGCTCATTGAACGCGCGACGGTCAAAGACGGGCGAATCGTTTTCCCGGACGGCATGACATATTCCGTTTTGGTTCTGCCGGACAGCGACTCCATGACAGTTACGCTTGCGGAAAAGCTGCGACAGCTTCACGACGCTGGCGCGGTTATCGTCGGGAAGCGTCCGAAGAAGTCGCCGTCGCTGGCGGAACTGGATCAGGACAAGCGTATTGCCCAGCTGACGGACTTCCTGCCGGAGTCGCTGTCATCACAAATTGAGCAGAACGTCTTCGACCTCAACCAGAGCCTTCAAACGGCGAAATGGATTTGGTCAGACGGGAATTATCGTCGAGTGGAGCCGGGCGTTGAAAAGACGTTCGTTCGCGAGGTTGAGCTTTCAAACGACTACAGCGGGCAAGCCGTTGCCGCGATCGCCGCAGACAACAAGTGCACGCTTGTCGTCAACGGTCAAACCATCGGAGCGTGCAGTAATTTCAAGTTTACGGAAAAGCTCTTTGTCGGCTCGGCGTTCAAGCCCGGGAAGAACCGGATTGAAGCAAGGGTATTCAACGGGGGCGAACAGCCGACGCCAGCCGCGTTTATCGCTGCGATTGAAATTCTCGACGGGGAAAAGAAAACGGTCGTTACCGATTCCAGCTGGTCTTGCGAATCGCGTCCGGCGGCAGAGTTGGGCGCATACAACATGTCGCCGTGGGGGCTGACTCTCGACGGGGATTCCAAGACGTATCCCGCGTTCAGTTCGACAAAAGCGCTGTTACAAAACAGAGGAATCTTACCCGACTTCGAATCGACGGGGCTGGTTCGCTGGATTCATCGCCTCGACGGCGCGGCGCACGTCTATTTCATCGCCAATTGCATGCAAGAGCCGCAAACGGCGTCCTGCACGTTCCGGGCGACCGGCAAGTCCGTTCAGCTGTGGAACCCGTATTCCGGCAAACGCTATCGGGTTGACGAAAAGCAAGAATCCAACGGACGAACGACGATTCTCGTTCCCTTTGCGCCGTCAGAAAGCTGGTTTGTCGTCTTCGAGCCGGAACTGACTCCGAACGAGTCCAATCTTCCGCCGCTGTCGAGGCTGCTGAAATCAGAAACAGACAAAAACGTCAAGACAATTGAACTGTCACGATTCAACGTTACGTTCAACCAGAATGCGGCGACTGGGCGGAACATGGAATCGGGAAAGGAAAAGACCGTTGTATTCGAGATGCCGTCGGACTGGTCGAAAAGCGACGATCCGTACATTCGCTATTATTCCGGTCAGGCGCGGTACGAAACGAGCTTTGACCTCGACGCCTCGGCTCTGAGCGCGAAATCCGCCGTCTTGGACTTGGGCGCTGTCTGCGTCATGGCTCAGGTGGAACTCAACGGGCAAGACCTCGGAACCCTCTGGCTGGCTCCGTGGACTGTTGACATTCCCGTTTCTCTGCTGCGAGAGAAAAACAACGTCCTGAAAATCACCGTCGCCAACCTGTGGTGCAATCGCCTCATCGGCGACGCCGCGCTTCCTCCTGAGCAGCGATCGACCTGGACCAGCCCTGGCGGCTTCTTCGGTCCCAACGACCCGCTTCAGTCATCAGGATTGCTTGAACCGGTAAAACTAAACGTGGAGAATTAGCAATTGTCAATTAGCAATTAGCAATTTCGCAAAGCGGGAGACGGTGGTTTCCCGTTTTAATTTTTAAGCCGCAAAGAACGTAAAGAACGCATAGTTATCTTTAAAACTTTGCGTACATCCTCCGCACCTCCGCGCCTCCGCGTGAGATTTTAACGTTCGCTTCGCTCACGCCCACGGGTTTACACCCGTGGTTCGCCTGAGTTTTTCTCTACTGCCTACTGCCTATTGCCTACTGCCTCAAAATTTTTCTCAGCCCGCTATTGCAATTCATTTTAGATTGTGTTAAAAATAATAGAAAGGGCATGGAGCATTGCCTCAACACGTATCCTACCTAAATATTAAAAGGAGTTAAAATGAAGATTTCAAGACGTTCTCTTTTGAAGTCGGCGCTGGCAGGCGTTCCGATACTGGTTTCCGCCGGCGCTCTGGGTTTGGCGGACGAAGCGGCGCCCAGCGAGCGCGTTCGCGTTGGGATTATCGGTCAGGGCGGCCGCGGACGCGGGTTCCTTCACAGCTATCTTAGCGACGCTAAAAATATCGAAATCGGCGGCGTTTGCGATATCTTTGAACCCCGTCTGGCGGACGCTGCAAGGCATTTCCCCAGCATTCCCCGCTATACCGATTTCCGCAAGATGATCGAGGAGCAGAAGCTCGACGGCGTTCTGGTTGAGACTGTTACACATCAGCGCGTTTGGGTGGGAATTCAAGCTATGCTCATGGGCATGCATGTCTATATGGAAAAGCCGATGGCGCTTACCGTCAAAGAAGGACGCGCCATGGTCAACGCCGCGCGCAAGCTCAAGAAGATCGTTCAGGTCGGAACGCAGCAGCGCTCTCTCCCGCTGTGCAAGTGGGCGTGCGAACAGATCGCCAACGGAGCTATCGGTCAGGTTAAAACGGTTCTGGTTCCCAACTTCGTTGGACCGTATCCGTTCCCGGACGACGACCCGAAATATAATCTCGACCCGAAAGACTGCCCGGACTGGTGGAACATGTGGACAAACCAGGCGAAACTCCGCGCCTGCCTGCCGGAAGTTCAGTTTGGCTGGGCGCGCTGGGCTGACTACGATGCCGGCGGATTGTGCTTTGGCGTCTCCGGCTGGGGAACCCATTCGTTCGACCAGATGCAAATGGCAATCGGAACCAGCCTCACCGGCCCGACCAGAATCCGTCTGGAAGAGCCATGCACCGTTCAGGATTCCGGGAAGTATCCCAACCGCGCCTACGGCGAAGAGGAAACTGGCGTTCAGTACTACGGCATGGCTCGTGTAACAGGCCCGCGCGCCAAAATGAAGATGTGGTTCGACAACGGAGTTGAAGTCCGCTTTGAACTCGACGGCGACCGCGGACCCGGCTTGGGCTGCATTGTCGTCGGCGACAAGGGCAAGATGGAAATCAACCGTCACAAAGTTTCGTCCAACCCGAAGGAAATCGCCGCGTCGCTGCCGGAAGAATGCAAAAACACGCGAGACGAAACCGTCTACCATGCGGAAAACTGGGCGGACTGCATCAAGACCGGTCAAACGCCCAATGCGGACGTCGAAATCGGTCAGCGGTCAACGACCATCTGCGAACTGGTCAACATCGTTCGCGCCGCCGCCCCGGTTGGAAAAGACGTCCACTGGGATCCGGTCAAAGAAGAGTTCACCGACCTGCCCGAAGGCAACAAGCTGCTTTCTCGACCGCGTCGCGAAGGCTGGGAATTGCCCGAGGTCTGAAACAAGGCAGTAGGCAGTAGGCAAGAGGCAATAGTTTAAAAATCACTACTGCCTACTGCCTATTGCCTAATGCCTATCAACCCTTAACCCACTTCAACTATCATGAAAAAACTCACACTCTTATTGGCTGCTTTCGCGCTTTGCGCGTCTTTTGCGTTTGCGGAAGACAATAAAGCGCCTGAAGGATATGTTTCTCTCTTTGACGGCAAGACGCTGACCAACTGGGAAGGCGACCCGACGTTCTGGTCTGTTCAAGACGGCTGTATTACCGGTATCTCGACGCCGGATCATCTCGTTCCGTACAGCATGCACATCGCCTGGACGGGCGAACCTGCCAGCGACTTCGAACTGCTGATTGATTTCAAATTGACCAACGGCAACTCCGGCGTCATGTACCGAGCCGCCAAAGACGAGCGCCGAAAATGGGGCTTGATGGGCTATCAGGCGGACATGGATTCTCGCAACAACTACACCGGCATCATGTACGGCGAAGAAATCGGCGGAATCCTCACCGGCCGCGGTCAGAAATGCAAGATCGGAACCGACAGAAAAGCCGTCGTCCTGGAACAGTTCGCGACGTCAGCCGACCTGGCGAAAAAGATCAACTTTGAAGACTGGAACACGTATCGAATCGTCGTCAAAGGCAACGTTATGACGCATTATATCAACGGCGTCATGATGAGCCAGACGATTGAAGAAGACCCATCCCAGCTCAAATCCGGCACGTTCGGAATGCAGATTCACCCCGGTCCGCCGATGACCGTTCAGTTCAAAAACATCTATCTGAAAAAACTGTAGTTTAGTACTTAGTGCTTAGTACTTAGTGCATAGGACGCAAGCGATCCCCTAACTATGCACTATGCACTATGCACTACGCACTATGCACTACATTGGGCGGGAGGACGAGAACGAAGGCAACGCCTCCGGATTTTGGGTCGCGAATAAACAGTTTGCCGCGAATCTGTCGAATCAGCATTTTAACGATGTACAGCCCCAGCCCCGTTCCCGTTCTTTTGCGTTCCAGTTCGTTCCCGATTCTGTAAAATCGGAGAAATATCTTTTTTCTTTGCGAGACAGGGATTCCCGGTCCGTTGTCCCAAACTCGAACCGCCAGACGTCCGGAACTGGTTTTTCGACAGTGAATGGTTACCTGCGGCGAGTCGTGGGAGGCGTACTTAATGGCGTTGTCAATGATGTTCTGAAGAAGCAGCTCAATTGAAAATCGCTTTTGAACAATATTAGCGTCGCAAGCGTTTATGGAAACGCAGTCTTTCCCAACTTTGTGACGCATACAGGAGTTTTGAACGGCGTTTTCCAGAATGTCGGCAAGATGGGCGGTCGTTTCAGCCGCCTTTTTATCCGGCTTGGATTTCAAAACGCTGACCATCAAAACCTGATTGATGAGCGTTTCAAGCCGGTCGACGTCGTTTTTCATCGCCTGATACATTAATTTGCGTTTTTCTTCCGGAATGTTGAGCCGTTCGAGCGTTTGAACCTGCAATTTCAAAGACGCCAACGGAGATTTAAGCTCGTGAGTTACGGCGTCTATAAAGTTGGACTGTCGCTGGTTGAGGTTGATCAGCTTAACCGACAGAACGAGGTAAACGATAACGCCCGCCAGAATTACCGTCAGCGAAAGGGCGCCAATCGGCAGCAGCGCCCAGAAAAACGTCGGCGTTTTCGGTTCGGACGTCGCCGCCCAAATAGTGGCAATCGTCCAGCCAACAATCAAAAGGATTACCAGAACGATCATGATAACCGCCATGGTAATGGGAAGTCCAAGGGAACGACGCATAGGAGCGAATTGGTTGGTTAGGAGTTGAGAGATAGCGCTAGTGCATAGTGCGTAGTGCATAGTGCGTAGTGAGGGGAGCGCTTTGCGCCCTAGCGCTAAGTACTATGCACTAAGCGCTCAATTTATAATCATTATAGACTCCTACCCGGTTTTGTAAAGAGGGCGCAGAATCGTCTTTAACCGAAATCCGGAAAGATCAAACGCCCACGACTTCCTCTTCCTTTTCCTCGACTTCGACGATTTCATGTTCGCTGCTCGACTCTTCCGGACTTTCGCCTTCTTTCTTTTCGTCGATGACGGCGTACTTTGTAGCGGCTTCTGAAACCCATTTCCGCGCTTCCTCTTCTTGTTCTGTTGTGAAATACTTGACTTCCGCCATGGTAAACGGCTTGGCGAAAAACGCCATCCATTTTTGGAGTTCGGATGCGCCGACGATGCCAACGCGGTCAATTTTAGAGAATCGGCTGAACATGAATTTCGTCTCTTCCCAGCCGGTTGCAACGTCCCAGCCATCGACATTTTTCATGATTACCAGCAGACAAATGCGTCCGCAGCGGGCGATTTCCTTGTCAATGACCGGCAGAAAGTTATCGTAGTCTTTGGTTGAAATGCGTTCCGAGAGTCGGACTTCAACGTAATTGTCGTTCGGTTCGGTTTGTGTTGTTACGCTCATGATGATGTATAGCTCCTTGGTTTGTAATTATTGAAATCTGCCGACAGGTCGGCGCAGTTGAATTACCGTTGAAGAATTATAGAAGCCAAGGGAAGAGGAGAAACGCTATATAGAAAACATCTAAGATGTAATATAGTATAAAAATCAATCAGTCGCCAGTTTCCGTCGTCAAGAAACAGGCGACCTTGTTTAAGAAAATATTCAACTCCCAACGGCGAGGGAGCTAATCCGCGCTGCCGCGTGAAAGTCAATATTCGCTCCCGTTGGAGGCTTTGATTTGCGATTTCAAACGATTCAGCCGTTTGCCCGTTCTATAATCGAGTCTGCCATGTAGTCCAGCATGGCGGGCGTCATGCCGGGATAGACGCCGATCCAGAACGTGTTGTTCATGATGTAGTCCGTCGTTGTCAAGTCCCCGACAACGCGGAAACCCTCGCCGGTTGCGCGCATGGCGTCGAAGCATGGGTGTTTGATCAAGTTCCCGGCAAACAACATTCGCGTTTGGATTCGTTTCGATTCCAGATACTGAACCATCTCGTTGCGCGTAAAGGGCGCGTTGGGTTTGACAGTCAGCAGGAATCCAAACCAGCTCGGGTCAGACAGCGGTTCCGGTTCCGGCAGAATAAAGACGTCTTGCAGCCCGTTCAGCCGCTGACGCAGGCGTTTCCAGTTCTCTTTGCGCTTCTCGACGAACGTCGGGAATTTCTTTAGCTGAGCGCAGCCGATCGACGCCTGTAAATCCGTTCCCTTGAGGTTGTATCCGCAATGGCGATAGACGTATTTGTGGTCGTAGCCGCGGGGCAGCTCTCCGAACTGTCCGGTAAAGCGGCAGCCGCAGGTGTTGTCGACGCCGGAGTCGCACCAGCAGTCGCGCCCCCAGTCGCGGAAGGAAAGCAGGATTCGCCGCAGAAGCGGGTTGTTTGTATAAACCGCGCCGCCTTCGCCGGTTGTCAAATGATGCGGCGGATAAAAGCTGGACGTCCCGATGTCGCCGAACGTCCCGGTAAACTGTCCGTCGTACAACGACCCGAGCGCGTCACAGTTGTCCTCGACAAGCCAGAGGTTGTACTTCTCGCAAAACGCCTTGACCGCGTTGAGATTAAACGGGTTCCCCAGCGTATGCGCTATCATGACGGCTTTGGTTTTGTCGCTGACAGCGTTTTCCAGCTGAGTAACGTCGATATTGTATGACGGCAGCGCGACGTCAACAAAAACGGGAACGGCGCCGTACTGAATAATCGGGGCGACGGTTGTCGGGAACCCGGCGGCAACGGTAATGACTTCGTCCCCGCGCTGAATTTTGCGTTCTCCCAGCAAATCAGACGTCAGCGCCATAAACGCCAGCAGGTTGGCGGACGACCCGGAGTTTACAAAAAACGCGAATTTCACGCCCAGGTATTGAGCCAGACTCGACTCGAATTCTTTGGTAAACCGCCCGGCGGTGAGCCAAAATTCCAGCATGGCGTCTGTCAGGTTGAGCATTTCCTGCTCGTCGAAGACGCGCCCGGCGTAATGAACCGGCGTTTCGCCCGGAACGAACTCTTTGCCGGCGTTCTCGTGCACCAGCTTGTAGTATTCCGTTACCTGTTCAAAGATAGACTGCTTGAGTTGTTCAATTTTTTTTGTAGTTATGGACGTCATCTGATGTAAATTTCTTAAATTGGCTGTTAACCTGTTGAATTCTTTCGGGATTATTATGGGGGGTTCGCGCAACGTATTTAAAAAATGGTCTGGATTCCGCAGATAGCGCCAAAAAGTTTCTGTCTCTGCCTACAGGGCGCAACGCTAAACTGCCCAGCCTGTCTGATGGCAGCTTGTATTCATGACGAATACAGTCCTGTGTAATGTATACAGCGTCAAACATTTCACAAACTGCTGTTACAGAACCTATCGCCAAACACAGAATAATCAGGTTAAAGCGCATCTGTTTAATCATATATTTGAACGACAAATTCTTCCATGATACAGCGCAGTCTGTCAAAACGTATTTTATTGCATAGAGCATTAAAAAGAACAATGGAATTATCGATGAACGAATAACGTAATCCATGCTGATTATTTTTGTTGCGCAGATGAACAACAAAGAAAATAAACAGATGTAGTACAGCCGATCCTTAATATTGTTCTTTAACATCAATCCCCACAGGATTCCAAATTCCAATAAGCAGAAAACAATATAATGACCAAACTGAGTCCAGTTTCGTATGTTTATTACAGAAAACAAAAATGAAGCTGATGCCTGCGAATTTACAACGTCTGAACGTTCAATCGTTTGATTACTGGAGTAGTACAAGTAGAATATTGGCAAAAGAAAGACAATTGCCAGAACGTTAGGGATTGAAAAATTTCTTTGCAATGCGGTAATAACGCCTTCTTTTTTAATTGTGGTTATAAAACAGAACAGACAATCCAAGCTCGCCAGAATTATTAATCCCAATAACGGAAACGGAGAAAACGGCAACAACAACGCCCCAATAAAAGCCGCTGTTTCTATCCGTCGTTCTCGATAATACAGAATTGCTCCCACCCAGGCGGGAATAGCCTGATTAAACACCCAGCCAAGCTGATGCGTATTGCTGGTATAAGCCAGCGTTATGGAATCCGACCAGTGTAACCACCATTCTATATCCCATGGAAAGCACAGATTGCCCGACGTTATGCCGTAAATAACATAGCCAATAATATCCATTCCGCTAAAGAACGCAAGTATGAGACATACCAGCAGACAGGATATCGCGTCTGAACGATTAAACGCCGATAAAATCAGCAGCGCTACTACTGTAATGTTCAAAGTTGACCAGCACAGCAATGCAACTTTCGCAACGCTCCAGGCGACGTCAGCGTTCCAAAACAAGCCAATCTTTCCAATGAGGGCGGGTACAGTCCAATATCCAATATAGTACACCAATCCCGTTCCGTTTTCGTAGATAACTGGCCAATCGTAGTTGACCATATCGCGCATAATGGCGTTTCTCCAATGATGGTCAAGCTTTTGAGCCATAAATCCGCCTTGTCCGCATATTATACACCACGACATTACAAGGACGGCTATCAGGATGAGATTCTTCAGCGGAATTGAAAAAACAGCGTTGTTATTGTACCTGCGGATTGCAAAATATAAGGCTGACAGCAGACCAATTGAGCAAACGGCGCCAATCCAGAATTTAAGCGTCAGTAAGAAGAACGCTATTATCGGGAACGTCAAAAGCAGATATCCTGCCAAATGAAGCCATTTTTGTGATATGGGAATATTCATCTTATTCACAACGTTTGCAATATTGCGCCAACTGTTCTTTTGAATTCACCTGATTCTTGTCGTAAAACGCCCTGTACCACTGCGCCGTTTTTTGTAACGCGGTTTCTGTATTCCAGACGGGATTCCAGCCGAGAACCGCGTTGGCTTTTGTACAGTCGAGAGTCAAGTTCTGCGCTTCGTGCGGGGCGTCTTTGGGTTCGTTGATTTCAAACCGGATTTCCGACCAGCTCTTTTGCAATTCTGTAACGCAGTCGAGAACGGTTCTCACGCCGTCGGATGGGCCGAAGTTCCACGCCTGAGCGAATTCCCGTTTTCCCTCCAGCAGCTTTTGACCCAGCATGAGGTATCCGCGCAGAGGTTCCAGAACGTGCTGCCACGGTCGGGTAGAACGCGGCGAACGAATCGATACGGTTTCCCCTTTGGACGTCGCCTTGACAATGTCGGGAATGAGCCGATCGACCGACCAGTCTCCGCCGCCGATAACGTTGCCTGCCCGGGCGCTGGCAAGTAACGGCGTCCCGTCTGTGGAAAAGAACGACCGCCGCCAGGCTGAAATCGCCAGTTCGGCGCAGCCCTTGGACGCGCTGTAGGGATCGTAGCCGCCCATCGGGTCAGATTCCCGATAGCCCCAGATCTGCTCTTTGTTTTCGTAACATTTATCGGTCGTAATCGCAACAATCGCCTTGACGGACGGCGTCTGTCGGCACGCTTCCAAAACGTTGACCGTTCCCATCAGGTTTGTGGCAAACGTCTCGACGGGCTGTTGATAAGACAGCCGAACCAGCGGCTGAGCCGCCAGATGGAACACGATTTCCGGCTGAAAGTCGGCAAACGCCTTTTGAAGCGAATCGACGTCCAGAATATCGTTGAATTTGTCACGTTTATAACCCAGCAGTTCAAAATGATTGGGCTGTGTGTTGGGCGCCAGGGAATACCCGTAGACGTCTGCGCCCATGGACTCCAGCCACAGCCGAAGCCACGACCCTTTGAACCCGGTGTCGCCGGTGAGAAAAACGCGTCGATTATTGTAAATGTCGTTGAACATGGCGTGTTACTTCCAGTATTTTGTCCACGGTGCGGCGCCGGACTTCCATAAATCGTTGAGCAGCTGATATTCCCGGGGCGTGTCCATGCACTGCCAGAACCCGGGATGCTCGAAAGCGGCGCACTGGTTGTCCTCAACCGCCAGACGCAGCGGATCCTGTTCAAAAAAGCAGTCATAATCCGGGCTGATGTACTGCTCAATAAACTTCTTTTTGACAACCATAAATCCGCCGTTGATAACGCCCTCGGTTCGAGCGGGCTTTTCGGTAAAGCCGTCAATCTCCCCGGACGGCGAAACGCGCAGCTCTCCAAAACGCCCTTCCGGATGAACGGCAGTCAGCGTGAGCGCTTTCTTCTGCTTTTTATGAAAGGCGTACAGCTCGGCAATGTTGACGTCGCTGACCCCGTCGCCGTAGGTGAGAAAGAAATCGGAGTCCGTCGCCTTGAGATGTCGGCTGGCAATTCGGACGCGTCCGCCGGTCATGGTTTCTTCTCCCGTATGAGCCAGCGTAACTTCCCAGTCCGCCTCCGTATAGTTGTTATGATACGTTACTTTCCCCTTGTCGCCCAGCCGAACGGTAATGTCCGTCGCGTGAGCGTGGAAATTGAGAAAGTAGTCGATAAATTCCTCTTTTTTATAGCCTAAGCAGAGAATAAACCGATTCACGCCGAACGCAGCGTAGGTTCGCATGATATGCCAGACAATCGGCTGCTCCCCAATGGGAACCATCGGTTTAGGCAGAATTTCGGAAACGTCTCGGAGTCGAGTTCCTTTGCCGCCGCACAAGATCATGGCGGGCGGCATCGGTTTAGGGGAAGTCTTGGGCATGTTGTATATGAGGCTTAGGTTCTTTAGGAAAATGAACTCAAGTGGTAAGTTGCGAGTAGCGAGTTGCGAGAAAAAATTAAAGCGACTAACGCCTCTTGCTCTCCTTACCACTTACTACTTACCACTTACCACTATAATATTATACAACATAATATCGGATTTTACCGATGACGCCCCAAATTTTTATTTTTTCAGAGAAAATTTGCGGCCGTAAGCCGTAATTCCTGCCATTCCGAGAACGAGCAGCGCCCACGTCGACGGTTCTGGAACGCCGGAACCGTCGCCCGATTCAGGAGAGGCGAACGTCAGGTTGTCGATGGCGAAATAATACGGCGTATTGGGACCGTACTGACCGACGTCGCTGGTTTCCAGGTAGAAATCCAAGCCGTCAACGCCTGTAAACGACGACAGGTCAACTTCTTTCCAAGTGTCGAGCAGGAACAGTTCCCCGTTTTCAAACAAAGCAAGCGGGACCTCAACGGACATGTCCGGGCTGTAGACGTGATTGTATTCGCCGTCAAGCGTAAACCCTTTGATTGTCAGGGTGAAGTGGTCGTCTTCCTGGTTGAACGCCGTTGAGAACGTGTTGCCGACCGCGATATTCGCTGCCGTCAGAGTCGTGTTGGTAACGAAAATCTTTTCCAGATCAGACGGGGTCGCGAAGTCCAACGTTGAATATCCAGCGGTGTTGTAAATATCGACGTAGCAAACCGCGTAGGCGTCTGAATCTACGCCCAGACCCGGAGCCGCCGCCAGTTCGTACGTGCCGTAACCGTAAGCTGCAGCTGACATTTCGTCTGCTGACCAGTTGGGGTTCCAGCCCATGTTCTGCTTGGAAACCGTCCAGCCGTACCAGCCGTTATAGACGTACCCGTTGCCGTAGTCGTAGACGTACGTGTCAGTCGTCAAAATGGCGTTTTGATTTCCAGTAACAATGCCCGTCATTGTAAAGGCGTTGGGGTAAACAGTTCGAGGGTCGTAATAGACCATGTTTGTACCAGCTTGAGCCGCCGTAGTCAGATACGATTTCAGGTTGACGACCTGAACGTCGTCTGCATCCAGATTGTAGATTGTAACCTCCGGGTCGGTATCCGTCGGCTCGAAAGTTACGACGTTCGACTGCGCGAACGCGGCTGTATTTACAAGAAATACCAGCAAAAAGAAAGTTCTGTAGGACATAACAGTCTCCTTTTGAATCCAGTCCGAATCCCACGCGGACGACAAACAAATACGACAAGTTAGGTCTTCTGACTTACGCGCGTTTGAGTCGGTCTTCTCCCGAATTATCGGCAGCATTTAGCCGCAACTTTCGGAATGACCATTTGATTGACTCAAAGCCTCCAAACGTTATATTTGGAATGCGTTTACAGCGGCGGGGTCCGTCCCGGACTTGCACCGGGTTCCCTTTTACCGACGCTCTCGCGTCGCAGCCTGTCGCAACAATTATAGCGCTATTTTACCCTTTTTAAAATATTTGTCAAGATTGACCGTAAGATTTTATAGGGAAAGAAGAAAATTCGCCAGACAACCGCCTTATTCCTCTTCGCTCAGAATCTCCGCCAGCATTTTGACGCCTTCCACCAGACGCGGACCGGGGCGGAGGATAATATCGCCGGGAATTTCTGTAATAATCCGCTTGTTTTTGATAGCCGGGACGGATTCCAGACCAGGGTAATTCAAGAGCGCGTCAGCAGTTACGCCGGCTTCCATTTGCGGAAAGAGGATAATATCAGGGCTGTATTCGATTAACCGTTCCGGAGAGATATTAGAATACTGCTTGGTCAGGTCGTCGGAGAGGTTGACGCCGCCTGCCAGCCGAACCGATTCCGCGACGAACGTGTTCCCACCAACGATACACAGCGGATTATGCCAGACGACAACCAAAACTCGCGGTTTATGGGCGTCAGGGTCGACACCTTTGTCATTGAGCCGCTTCTCCCGCGACTCCGCAATTTCCTTCAGCTGCGCCTGCAGACTCTCAACGAGCTTTTCCGCCTCGTCCTCTTTTTGAACCCGCTTGCCGGTTTGACGAATCGCCTCGAACAGGTCGTTGAACGTTTTCGGGTCGTTTCGATAGACGTCTATTCCCTTAGACAGTAACGTCTTATGAATTCTGTCGTCGATGAAGTCTGCGGACAGCACGACCGTCGGACGGAGCGTATAGAGCTTTTCCCAGTTGGGGGACGCGTACTGACCGGCAATCGGAACGGACTGGGATTCCGGCGGGTAATTGCAGGCGTCAGAGCGTCCGACGAGCAGGTTTTCCGCCCCCAAACGATAGACAATTTCAGTATAATTAGGAGAAAGCGACACCACCCGAATCTCGTTTTCGTTGACCGGCGCCTGTTGAGTATTGCATCCGCAGATGAATACGCAGAGCAGAACGACAGGAAGGAGGCGGGTGTTCATAATAATATAGCGCCTAGTGCTTAGTGCATAGTGCTTAGTGCATAGTGAGGGGAGCGCTTGCGACCTAGCGCTAAATACTATGCACTAAGCGCTCCCCATTATACCCCCAAATTCCCCCTTGTCAATACTTGTCTAAATTAGCTATTTAATCCCGCATATTACCCAATTTTATATTTATTAAAAAATTCCAAAAATTCGACGCTTTTTTCAAAACATAACCTATAATTCGGACGTCTGGAAAAGGATAAGCGGTTATCCCCGGACGAGTTTTTTCAGACGTTGGGCTGAAATGAGTTTTGAACCAGAGTTTTTACAGCAGATTAAACCCGATTGGGCGGAATGGTTTCTCAGCCGTCCGGCGTTGGCGCAGTTGACAATAATATTTCTGGTCAGCTGGGCAATGGCGTGGGTTGTCAATCGCTACTCGCGGTACGTTGCGATCTGGTTCGACTTGATAACCCGATCCATTCCGAATGGTTCCGATCCGGCAGACTACGTCAAATCCGCCCGGCGCTCCACAAAAATGGAAACGTTTTTCTGGACGCCGTTGTTTGCCGCCGCGCTGACAGGAGTTTACGCTCTGTTTGTTCATCGGGGCGGGGTCGCCGACCTGTTACATTATTATGAAGTTGACGGCTGGACGACGAGATTGAACTCGTTTTGGGATGTGAACCTGTTCCGCCCGATGGGATTGCAGAATTTTATCGGATTTTTCGTTCTGTCAGTAATATTGCTGGCGGCGACTTTGTGTGACATTCGCCGGAAGATAATCCCAGACCTCGTTCCCCTGACGGGTATCGCCGCGGGAATCGTCCTGGCGATGACGACTCATACGCTGTTCGTTCACGTTCAGCTGTACGCTCCGTTGAATGTAGCAGGCTATACGCTCGTCGAGATTAAAAATTTCACGCCGCTGACGTTTGCAGCGCCCTACCTCGCCCCGAAATGGGAACTGGGAACGAAAATCCTGATGGCGTGCGGCTGCTGGGCGTTTTTCGCCTTTGCGTTTTTGTTCCGCCCCATCCGGTTGAGAAGAATCCGGCGTCGGCTGGGATTGTACTTCCTCCGCCTGGTTCGCGAACGGATGACGTATGCAACGCTGGCAATCGCGGTCGTCGGATTGATCGCCACGATTTGGACGCTGTGCAATTCAGACGTCAACCGTCAAAACGCCATATTGAGTTCGCTGTTCGGCATGACGTTTGCCGGACTCGCCATTTGGGCGGTGCGAATTGTCGGGCGATGGACGCTGGGCATGGAAGCTATCGGTTTTGGCGACGTTACGCTCATGATGGCGATCGGCGCGTTTACCGGCTGGCAGGCGATCCCGGTTATATTTTTCCTGTCGCCGGCAACAGGGCTGATTGTTGGCGTGATCATGCTGTTTTTCGGACAGCGTCACGTTCCACTCGGGCCGTTTTTGTGCCTCACAACCGCGATTTGGTTCCTGTGTTTTGATTTCCTTTGGACTTTTTGTCTGCCGATGTACCTGCTCGGCGCGTCGACAGTTTTATTACTCCTGCTGGTCTGCCTGGCGTTGATGGCAGCGATGCTGTGGATTATACAAATAATTAAGTTAAAGTGGATCTACAGGTGATTGATAAATGTGTAAAAGTGGTAAGTATTAAGTGGTAAGGACGCAAGCGCCGCTCCTACTAACCACTTACCACTAACCACTCACCCCTAACCACTCACCCAAACAAAGCCATGAAATACAATACTACGCTTTTACTTGCCGTTTTAATGTTTGTAACGACCGTCGGCTGCCAGTCCGTGCCGTGGAAAAAGAATCCGCCGGCAGAACCGCCGGAGATGGCTGCGATGCGAAATCAGATTCAGCAGTACCAGGCTCGAACCAACGCGCTGGAGGCGTCGAACTCGCAGATTAACATTCAGCTGGCGCAGACGAAGCAGGAACTGCTCAGCCAGCAGGAAGCCAACAAGAAGGGGAACGAGTCCTACAGAATGTTGGCTCAGGAGAACATCCAGCTTAAGAAGGAACGCGGCGAACTGATTGCCAAAAACAGCGAACAGGCGCAAAAGCTGAACATTGTCGCCGGCGCGCTGAAGGTCAACGGAACAACGGCAATCGTCCCCAACAACACCGTTATTCCGATTGTGGACTTTAACGACGTCCCCGGCGTCTACGCTCGACGCGACGGGCAGTATTACCGCGTCAGCGTTCCGGTAGACGACCTGTTCAACAGCGACCAGACAACGTTAACCGAGGACGGGAAACAGAAAGTCGTGTCGATTGCCGAGCGGCTGGCGTCCAACTTCGGACAGCGTCAGTTCCGAATCGAAGGGCATACCACGCCCATTCAGGAAGTTTCGACGTCCGACCCGGCGATTAACACGCCGCAAAAGCTCACCGTCGCCCAGGCGACCGCCGTCTCCGACGCGATTATCGCCGCCAATGCGATTCCCGAAGAAAGCCTGAGCGTCATGGGCTGCGGAACGTCACAGCCGATGGTTTCCATGTCGTCGGCGCAAGGACAAGCCATGAATAAACGCATTGAGTTTGTGGTGTTACCGTAAGGCGAGCCGGGGTGCGTAAGCCCCCGGAAGAACCGCGCAGCGGTTCATTATTTTGTAAAATATCGCCATTGCGAAAAAACGGTTCCTGGCAAATCCCGGAAGAACCGCGCAGCGGTTCATTTTATTGTCAAGGGTGATACGCGGAGCGAAACGAATGGGATTATGCATCATTTATCCAACAACCGGCATTGATCCAGATTCAACCGGGGGCTTACGCACCCCGGCTCGCCTACCTGACGACATCTACAATCTGGAAGAATATCTCTCTTTAGCGGAAAGTGAGTATATTCATCATGTACGCCATCCGCAGGTTCGGCAGAACTGGGGCGTCAGCCGCGTTCTGGTCAAGCGACTAACGGAAAATGTTCTCGCTCAAAGCCAATCTGGCGAGTTCGTCTATTCTGATTATACGGTTATCTCCAAAAACGAGAACAACAAAGGATGTCAGCCGTTTGTTCTCGATAAAAACGGAGAACGCCTGCCGTACTGGTATACGATTTCGCACGTAGACGGATTCGTTGCCGCCGGAATTGACTGTTACAATCCACTCGGCGTGGACTTGTGCAAAGTCGGCGCAGTAGCCGCCGTTGTTGAACGCGGCTTTTATACGGAACGAGAAAAGAACGCTCTTGCCGACGCAGCGCCGGAGTTCCGCCCGGTGTTGTCGTCTCTGATTTGGACGGCGAAAGAAGCGGCGTATAAACTCTTGTCGATTCAAACGCTCGAACCGTTCGTCCCGGCGCGATACGAACTCGCCAGCGACGTAACAGAGATTGCTCTCGCCCAAACCGTCCCGTTTGACCCGTTTGGTCTGACGCTTGACTTCCCTGCGTCACAATTCTCAAAAGAAAAAGTCGTGTATACCGGGAAAGAGAACTCGCTCTGCGCGACAGTTCAGTTCTGCCGGTACGAGGACGTCGTTGTCGCACTGGCGATTTCTTGATTATTCTTCCCCCCACTTCGTTGACCGTCCGCGTTTTTTGTCGCTCTGGCGGGCTTTATTTTCCAGCCGACGGTGGATTGACCCGAGCGTCGGCTTGGTGGGGATTCGTTTTTTCGGCGGGACGATAACGACGGCAATGATGTGACGCAGTTTGGTCAGACAGTCCTGCTTGTTTTTGACCTGGTCGCGGGTCAGCTGGCTTTTGACGATGAACTCGCCCTCCTTCGTCCAGAAAGAGGGGTATCGCTGATGAAGCCGTTTGATCGCATCCGCATTGAGCGCGCCAATTTCCGTCGGCTTCCAAACGAGCATGACTTTGCTGGAAACTTTGTTGACGTTCTGTCCGCCCGGTCCGCCGCTGCGAACGTAACTGAACTGGAACTGGTCGCCGGGAATCGTCAGGTCTTTGTTGATTACGAGATCCATTTTATCCAACGTTAATCCAGGAATCGATGTTTTCAAACGTGTACGGGTCGCGCTGCGGTCGGTCGAACAGGAACGAGCTGTTGGCGACGTCGGCGTTTTCTCCAACGTACTTTTGCGCCGCAGCGTCCCATTCCAGAGACGGCAAATCGTGAACCATCATGATGTTGCCGGTTAAGCCGGTAACGTCCGTATTGAATCCCAGCCAGGCGGGATAGTACGTGTTGACGTTTCCGGTTTTAACGCAGTGCGAGAAATGAACATGCTCGCCGCCCTTTTGAGCGAACGGCAGACCTTTGCCCTTGACGCGGCTGACCATGCAGTACTGCAGGTCGCGTCCAACGTCGATGTCGTTCGGACCGGGTTCCCAGTTGAGGATTTCGGGCGAGCTGGCTTCCGGTTTGTCGAAGGGCCATTTTGACAGATACCAGCCCTCGGTTCCTTCGACTTTAATGCCGATGGTCGTGTCGCTCCAGATTCTCATCTTGACGCCGTTAGCAAAGACCGCGTTGATGTCCCAGTTGGGCGCGGTCGTCCAGGCGACGTCGGCGGGCGGGAAATCCTTGATGTTTTCCGTCTTGCCGGGAATTGAGTAACGGGTGTCGGGGTTGTCGGTATTGACGGAGAACTTGACCGGCGGCTGCGCGTCGGAGTTCGCCGCCCAGTAGGCGATGTTGATAAGATGGGCGCCCCAGTCCGGCAGGGTTCCGCCGGCGTAGGAGAAATGGTTGCGCCAGTTGATGTGCAGACGTCCCGGCATGAACGGCAGGATCGGCGCGGGACCTGACCAGAGGTCGTAGTCCAGCGTCGGGGGAATCGGTCGGACGTTGAAGTCTGTATTGTTGCGAATCCGGTTTCCGTGCGGCAGAAGAACCTTGATGTTTTTCAACTCGCCGATGATCTTGTTACGGCACAGGTTGGCGACTTTCTGGCAGACGTCAAACGTACGGAACTCGGACGCGACTTGCAGGACTTTCCCTGTCTCCTTTTGCGTCTGGACGAGTTTCTGCCCCTGGCGAATCGTGAGGACGGGTTTCTCCGTGATGACGTGTTTGCCAGCTTTCATGGCATAGACGGACATGAGAACGTGCCAGTGGTCGGGCGTGATAACGTCGATAGCGTCAACGTCTTTCCGGTTGACGACGTCGCGGAAATCCTTGAACGCAGCGACGCTGTAGGTCGTTCCCGTCTGCTTTGTATACGTACTGTTGACGTAATTTTTGACGTCGTTGAGATGGTTCTCGTCCGGGTCGCAGATAGCAACGATTTGCTGCTCCTTGTTTTGTAACATCAGCGGACAGTTCCAGGTTCGGGAATGACTTCCGCAGCCGACGACGCCCATCGCTACGCGTTCGTTGGCGGACACGGCTCCGTCCAGCCCCAGCGCAGACCCCGGAACTGTCATCGGCGCTGCAACCGCCGCCGCAGTCAACCCTTTAATAAAATCTCGTCTGGTAAGCGATGACATAGTATTTTGTCTCCTTAAAATCTAAATATTCGGGTATTATAAACGTAATTGTACCCGGTTTGAAAATCGATGTCAAGGGAGAGAAAGAAAAATGTTGGGTATTTGGGCGCGGTCAGATACGGTTGCTATTCAACGCAATCGCGCCCTGCCCTCAAAAGCGCCGACAAGATTCTTCCGAAATTATCTTGACAGGATTCCGTTCTCCGTTTATAATTGCATATATGAGAATTCGCTCAATGTTAATTCTGCTGACGGTTTTGACGATTCCCTGTCTGGGGCTGGCTCAGATAGATTCCGGCTTGACATATTCCGAAGCAGCGAGAGCTGACGCGGTCAAGCGCGGTTTGAAGTACTTGACGGCAAGTCAGAAGCCCAACGGCTCGTTCGGGACCGGGTACTACGATGGGGACGCTGCCGTTACGGCTCTGGCGGGGATGGCGTTTATTTCGTCCGGGGACGTCTGTGAGACGCCGGACGCGCCGTCGTCAAAATGCGTCAAGTATCTTTTGTCAATCGCCCGACCGGACGGGTTTATCAATCGACCCGCCACTGCAGACGCGGACGGATCGTTTCGACCCATGTACGGACACGGGTTCGCAACGCTCTTTCTGGCGGAAACGGCGGGAATGTATCAAGGCGACGACCTGATTCCCGTTCTCGACCGGGCGGTCAAGCTGATAATTGCGTCTCAAAACGACGAGGGCGGCTGGCGATATTTCCCTGTAAAAAAAGACGCTGACGTTTCCGTTACAGCTTGCCAGGTCATGGCGCTCAGAGCGGCGAGAAACGCTGGTCGTGACGTCCCGGCAGAAACAATCGATCGGGCGGTGAAATATCTCTTGGCGCGCCAAAACAGCGACGGCGGGTTCATGTACATGAGTCCGTCTGGAGAAAGCGCCCTGCCCCGCTCCGCCGCCGTTGCCGCTGCTCTGTATTCCGCCGGGCAGAACGACAACCCTGCGTTACAGAAATCGTTTGACTATCTCAACCGACATCTTCAAACCGCGTTCGCCCAAAAAGCGCAGTCGCCGTTACCGGGATTTAACGAAGACTATCCGTACTACGCAATCTATTATCTTTCCGGAGCGTACAGACAACAGCAAAAAGACTGGCAGACGTGGCGAAACCGCATCGTCCCGGTTTTGCTCTCCGCTCAAAATCCCGACGGCAGCTGGTCAAGCGAGTTCTCCAAAGACTACGCCACCGCCATGGCTCTAATCGTCTTGCAGCTGGAAAACAACTATTTGCCGATATGGCAAAAATAGGGAGTAGGGAATAGGAAATAGGGAATAGGGAATTTTTACAACCAAAGGCGGCGCAAGAAAAAGACAGCGCACTTGTATACAATCGACGGGACCAGCATAACGGTCGAGCCATGTTCGGCGCAGCGAATCGCTTTCTTAACAACCCAGTCGGCGTCCATCCAAAGCCAGTTGGGAATCTTTCCGTAGAGGTCTTTGTCAATCAGCATTTCCGGCGTGGAATGGAATCCGGTTCTGACGAATCCAGGGCATAAGACAACTGCTCGAACGCCGGTTCCCTTCAGGTCGCACGCCAAGCCGCGGGTAAACGAGACGACGTACGCTTTGGTCGAGCAGTAGTCAACAGATCCCTTTCCAAAGAAAAACGCGCCGACGGACGATGTGTTGAGAATATACCCTCGCCCGTTGGCTTTCATAACCTTCGCCGCCTCATACGACAGACGCTCGACAGCGGCACAGTGCGTTACAAGCATGTCGGTCGAACGCTTGATGTCGTTGTCTGGATAGATCTGCCCGCCCAAGCCAAAGCCAGCGTTGTTGATCATCCATTCCAAATCGGGAGTTGACGCGACTCGGTTCGCCAGGGCGTCGATTCCCTCAAAGGTTGACAGGTCAACGCTTATCGTTTCAATCTGAGCGTCTGGCGCCAAAAGGAGCAGTTCTTCTTTTGCTTTTGCCAGACGTTCTTCGTTTCGAGCGCAAAGTACAACGACGTCGTTCTTTTTAACAAGCTGCTTGGCGTAGGCGAGACCGAGTCCGCTCGACGCGCCGGTGATGATTGCTGTTGACATGATAGGTGAGGACAAACAGGAGTGAAATACTTGAAAAGTGAATAGTGGTAAGTGGTAAGTGGCAAGTGGTAAGGACGCAAGCGTATTTCTCAATCAATACTAACCACTAACCACTAAATACTACCTACTTACCACTCTCTACTATTCTTCCGTCGTTTCCGATTCAGCCGGTTCAGTCGATTTGACGGAACGGAGGAAAATCTTGCCCCAGCCGGAAAGCAAGATTGCCGGGAGAACCGTCAAGTCGCTAAACAGGGCTGAGAACAACAAGGCGCACATGAAAAAGCTGAAGTAAATCGTCGGAATGAAGGGGCTTATCATGTACGTTACCAATCCCAGCGAGCAGACGGACGACGTCTGGAACATGGCAGAGCCGCATTTTCGGTACGCCAGCTGCGTTGACTCTTTTCTGTCCATGCCGCGTTGATGACCGATTCTGTACCACGTAATAAAGTGAACTGTGTTGTCAACGGCTATTCCCAGCGCGGCAGAACCGGTAAGCATGGTTCCAATTTCAACGCGAAGACCGCTCCAGCCAACGAGTCCAAAAACGAAAATCACCGGTAAAAGGCTCGGATAAACCGCCAGAGTTCCGCATCTAAACGAACGGAACAGACAAACCAGAATCAAGCCGATGATTAAAAACGCCGTTAAAAAGCTGACTCTCAAGTCGTCCAAAAGCTGGTTTTGCGCCTTGCTAAAGACCGGAACGCCGCCTGTTACAATGAACTCTGGCTTGGTTAGCGGAAGCGGAGCGGTTTTCTTGATGGTTGTTTCGGATTTACTGGACGTAACAGGCGCTTCGTTTGAGCGCTCCGCATTGGATTTCGCCGGCGATTCCGGATTGGCGTCGCTGTCGACAACAATATCCGGCATGGCGTCGCCGTCAACGGGAATCGCCGCAGCGTCGTCAACTGTAATTCCCAAACTGGCGTCGTCGTCAACGGGAATCGCCGCAGCGTCGTCAACTGAAATTCCCAAACTGGCGTCGTTGTCAACAGGAATCGCGGCAGCGTCGTCAACCGGAATGTCTGGAACGGCTAGAGCGTCTTCTGGAAGAGCCGGGACGTCGTTTAACGGAGAACTGTCGTCAGGCAGAACTGGAACGGCTTCTTCCGCTGAAGGCGTCTCGTCGGCTGTCGGCTGTTCTGATTTCTCAACAACGTTTTCCGACGGGACTGCGGATTTTTGTTCTGCTTTTGGTGTAACAACGCCAGTCTTGGCGTTAATTCTAAATGGATCGCCGTCTGACAGAGGCGCGTTGAATTTATCCGCGTTCTCCTTGATCTTGTTGAGTTCCTGTTCGATAATTTCTCCTTGCGGACGTATCGACGATTCTCCCGATACTGTAGTTGATACGAAAATATCTTTGTTTGCCGCCGTTACAGGATCCGCCGTTTTAACGGCTGGAGCGGAAAGCGCATTTTGACCGGTAGTATTAATCTGTTCATCGACAATTTGTTTAATCTGCTTGATAATAGGATCGTATTCAACTTGTCTCATGGCGTACGTTCTGACGGTAATTCTCCAATACTGATTGCCGTCCTGTTCCTTGAAATAGCCGGATTCCGCAAAACCTTTTTTGGCGACGTCTATCTTTCTGTTAAAGATTCTTTTGGCTGCAACATACTCCGATTTGGCTTCCTTTGGCGGAAGATCAGAAATGAAATTGGCAATGCTGATAATGCCAACGTCTTTTATATTTGACTTAAGTTTATCGGTAACGTCGCGAACGAAGCACAATCGGTCGAAGATCTGTTCATTTTCTCCCTGAGGCCAGGTAAACATGACTTCAACGGGAATAATCGGACCAAACTTGTCTTCTACCCACTTATAGTCTCGAATGGGCTGCGTATAAGAACGAAGCATGGAGTGAAGCCCGATGCTGGTTTGGATACGGTTTGCACCCCAAAAGGAGAAGATCGCTATGACCAGGGAAACCGTCAAAACCATATAGGGAGATCGGCTAACCCATGGATAAAAACCCCGTTCGAGAATGTTTGCCAATTCCCATTTGGAGTTCTTGTACTTTACGTTCTTCCACAAGGTTATCGGAAAGGCATTGTAATAAATCGGCAGGAAGATCAAAATAACGCAAACGGAAATCGCCAGCGCTACTGACGATACGACCCCGAATTTACGTATCGGAACAAGCTGACTGTTCAAGAACGACAACAGCCCGGCGATGGTTGTGATAATCGAAATAAACGTTGGAACCAGAGCTGTTTTCAGCGCGCTGAACATGGCGTCGCGCGGGTCTTCCAATCTGGCGATGGCGTCTCGATAGTAGTTGGTCAGATGGATTCCTGCCGACATCGAAAGGACAAACGTCAGGTTGACCGACAGCATTAAAATGGAGTCAAACTGAAAATTGAGTCCGTCCAGGTGAATGTCATACCCTTTAATAAAATAATTGAGCCAGTAAATCAAAGCCAGACACATCTGCTGGTTCATAAACGAAACCAGAAATACGGTAATCGCCGCTCGCCAGGATCGGAAACATAAAAACGAAATAATAATCCCGATCAGGTACGACGCCGCGTTCATCTCAATTAAACGCGTTCGGCAGATGTTGTTAATGGCAATCGGGTCCAGCGACGGTCCGGCGGCGTGAAACGTGGACAAATCCAAACCGACGGATTCCGCTATTTTCCATAAACCGTTAATCGCGTCTGTACGATTTTTTCTGCCGTCGTCAGACAGCATGGCAATAAGACAGGTTTTACTGTAATCGGTCGAAACCAGAAAACCCTTCATTCGTTCGATAATTTCAGATTCTGAAAGCTGCGAGCTTTCAGGAAGCTGCGCGTTACTCGCAGTGAGCTTGTCCAAGAAGTCTTTGCCTGTTACAACTTCGCGGTAAAGGACGAGTTCTTTTCCGCTAGCCGTGGGTTGCGGAGAACGAAGTTTTTTCTGAAACTCTATTAGCTGAGGCGAATCCAAAGTGCAGTCTTCCCAGCTGATAACCAGAACCTCGTTTGCGTTGAAGATTCTGCCGAATTCCTTGAGCAGCTTCGTTTCCTCGAATTTTTCCGGAATCCAGTCTGTTACATTGTTTTCCAAATGCTCCCAGGATTTTTTCGCTCCGTAAATGATAAACGGCAAGACGGCAAGGAGCAGTGCGACCATCAGAAATCGACGGCTGATTAACGCTTTTAAAACAGAAAAAACGATATCGACAGTTGTAGACTTTTTCAACGTTGTGCGCCCTAAAATGCAGGATTCATAAATTCCCTTCCCGGACGATAGCCTGCTGCGTTTCTTCCAGGAACAACTAATTGCATATAATAACACATAATAGCAATTTGTAAAGACGGATTAAGCCCTGTATAGAACAATCAGTGGGACATTTCAGAGTTGTAAAAATAGATAGAAAAATAAAAACAGAAAGATTAATTGTAAGCGTAAAAGATGCGAATTATTCACAATATGCGTAACTGACAGAGAAAACGTTCATCTCGACAGTCTGCATGTTTTGCAGAGTTTGCGTTCTTTGAAAAAAGTTCGTGCGAGAAATCGTGAAATCCATGTTTCTCAAAAATGCGATAAAGAACGTGTGCTTTGAAAGAACGACTATAATCCAAGGCATTTCTGCATGAATAGGGCTTCTTCTTCCAGACCGTTTTCAGAATAGAACTTTTCCAGTTTTCTCCAGCGGGCGACGTAATCGACTTTTGTCGCGAAATTGAGTTTCTTTAAACATTCCGGGCAAAGATACAGCGGCGTGACGTCGGCTTCTTCCAATGAATTGACGCCGTTCATGTTACACTTATAGGCAATGCAGTGCCGCATGGAAAACATGTGCCCGACTTCGTGCGACGCAATGCGGAGCGTACGCCGCAAAACGGTTTTGACTTCGTCCGGGTCGTCCGGATTCCCGTTTCTCGCCAGCGACCAGACGCCAACGCGCTGTTTGTACAAAGCGTATCCAAAACAGAAGTTCCATTCTGGATCGGGAAAGAGATCTTCCGCCGTAAAGGCAATGTATGCCGCCGCGTCTTCCGGGCAGCGGGGCAGAAGAACCTTTTCGCAAATGTACGTTGCGTTAAACTGTCTCTGCCCCATCGGATGAATGCGTCTGGCGGAAATCGGAACGACAGACGAGTCCAACGGCGGCAGGGTTTGAGTTTTCAAACCGTAAAAGACGCCGAGATATTCCACCGTCTTGCTGACTACGGCTTTTTGAGAATCGGACATGCGCCCTAAAATCTGAACGTAGATTACTTTTCGTTTGGCGGTTGCGAGTACGGGTCGCCCGGCTTTGTACTGAGAAAACGTTTGTCCCGGCTCTTTTTGCTCGAATTGCCAGGACCCCGGCTGAGGTTCAGGAAACGGCTGAGCGATAGACTTGAGCTCGTTAAACGTCAACGGTTTAGCCGCCAAAGCGCGGTCGCTATAAAAGCCTGCGCTGAGAGCGCTGAGAAATATTAGAACGATCGACGCTGAAAGCCGTGCAGAGTTCATTCTTCTGTTACAGACGGCGGCGTATTAACCGGGGCGTCTGGATGATTTTCATTGTAAATCCGCTGCCACGATTCGTATTGGGGATCGCCGGGCTTGAACGTAAAAGACGTATCTGGCAATTTGCGTCCTTGCCGCGTTTGGGAATGAACGCGAACCACCAGGACGCCATCGCCGCGATTTATTATCGTATATGGAACCTCATCGGTTGCAACTGACATAATTATTATCCAGGAGCTGGATCCAGTAATGTGAAGAACAGGATTATCAATTTATGACTATCGTCTGTTCAAATCATTTTTCACAATTCATAACTTCCTCTGCCAGGGCGAGATAGTCAATCGCGCCGGGGCATTTGGAATCGTAGGTAAATATATCGTTTCCAAAACTGGGGGCTTCCGCCAATCGGACGTTTTTTCTGATATGCGTATTGAAAATTCGCGCGTCTGACCACGGAGTTGACCCGCCGTGCTGAACGCGGAAGAATTCTTCGACGTCGCCGGTTACTTCACTGGTCAGTCTGGCGTTGCCGTCGTACATACACATAATAACGCCGGAAACGCGCAGTTTCGGATTGAGCCGTTTGTTGATCAACTGAATCGTTTGAAGCAGTTTGGTCAAACCATGAAGCGCCAAAAAGTGCGGCTGCATGGGAATAAACGCCTCTTCGACCGAAACCAACGCATTGAGCGTCAAAACGCCCAGCGACGGCGGGCAGTCTATTATAAGGTAATCGTACGACTCGTTATCTTCTTTGAGTTTATCTCGCAAAATCAGTTCCCGGCCGACGACTCCGGAAAGCTCCATTTCCGCCGCCGCCAAATCCAAATCGGAACCAATCAAATGGAGATTGTCGTTAATTACGGTTTTCGCTGACGCCAACGAAACGTCGTCAACCAAAACGTCGTAAATCGTATTTTTATCTCCCGATTCTGTATTGACGCCTAAATGAAGCGTTGCGTGAGCCTGGGGGTCCATGTCGATGAGTAAAACGCGTTTACCAGACATGGCTAAAGCCGCGCTGAGGTTAACGGACGTTGTCGTTTTGCCAACGCCTCCTTTTTGATTCATTATTGCGATGGAACGCATTGTATCTTTTTTTTATTGTTTGTCAACGGTTATAAACTGGTTTTCCTCAAAACCAATTTTTAACATATTGTATCACATTGTAGTTTTAGAATCAACATCAAATTTAGTAAAAATTTTTAATTATTCTGGGGAGCGGACATTGTCCGCGAAACTCTATATTTTTGTTTTGTTGGCGGGTAATACCCGCCGCCCGGACGAGCGCCCAATCAAGCCGTTTTCTTATGTAAACTACTTTTAACGTCAAAAATCTTTATATTATAATTTTATCTGTAATAATAGTTTGATAACACAAATATTTGACGCAACCTATTTTTATATATGGTGTTATAAAATATTTTCGTTCTGGAGATTTTTATATATATCTATGTAAGCATTTATGAATTTGTAAATTATAATAAAACATTGGACGAAAAAATGATTTAAGGAGCAATAAAAGACGAGCATATTCGTTATATTTTGATGAATAAATCGGAAATGGTTCCTGATGAAACGCTCTTTGCCCAATGGGTAGAGCATTACGGATCTCAAGTTCAGGCGTATATTCAGTCTCGCGTTTACGATTCTGCCACGGCAGAAGATTTGGCGCAAGAGACTTTTTGCCGGGCTTGGTCAGCTCGAGAATCCTATCAGGAACAAGGTTCTCCGAAAAAATACCTATTTTGCATAGCAGAAAGGTTAATAATCGACTATCGACGAAAAAAACGTCCCTCGTTTTTTGAAAACGACGAAGTTCAGCGCGCCAGCGAACCGGTCGATACCGATTCCTCCGCAGAGCAAAAACTGGTTTTAGCGGAAAATATCCAGAAACTGCGTTCTGCCATGGAATCCCTGTCAGACATTCAGCAGCAAACGCTTATGCTTCGATTTTACGGGCAGTTTTCCTTTTCGGAAATATCCGAAATAACGCAATTGCCCTTGGGAACGGTTTTGAGTCATTGCCATCGCGCGCTGGAAAAGCTGCATGGCATTTTGGGAGATATAGATAATGGATAACAACATTAATCCTGACGATGTTCTGTCTGACGCCGAGCTTGCCGTTTTGGAGGCGAAGCTGTCGGTTATTACAGACGTCAGCCGTTCAGATTCAGACGTTTCTCAACTGTCAGAATCGGAACGCATTCAGGCGCAGACGTTTGACAAGCTGATTTCTCTTGCCAACAAGGGAATTGAGCTTAAACCGGTTTCATTTACAATACCGTCGGCTCCGCTGCCGCCATCTCGCGCAACGGGTTACAAAAAGCGAATTGGCGCAATTGCAGTTGCGGCTCTCGTTCTGGTTTCCGCGCTCATTCTGGCGCCGATGTCTGTAACGCGCATTTTTGCACCCGCGCCTGAGTCCAACAACAGCGTCATTGCCGATTCCGCCGCAAGTAGCTATTGGACAGACAGTTTTGATAATCAGCTTTCAGAATTCGAAGGCGAAATGATTTGTCTTTCCGCCAATTACGACAATATGGACGTTGCTGTTGAAAGCATGTACTACCTTGAGGATTTTTCCGAAGTTGGAGATTTTTAAGATGAAAAACGTTTTATGCTTCCTGTTCGCAATGGCTTTTGTTGTTTCCGGCTTCGCTCTGGCAGAAGCGCAGGAAAACAATTTCGGGAAAGGTTTCCCTCATTCGATGAACGCTCCGGGACCGAAACCGGGCAAAGCCCCATCTCAGCCCAAGCGGAATTTCCCTGGAATGAACAAACCCTCTAATCAGGGGAGATTCATGGGCGACAACTCACACAATCGTTTCCGCGATATTGAAGGCATGAAGAAGAACGATCCGGAACGATTCAAAATGCTCAAGGAAGACGCAGAACTGGATCTCAAAATCAAAGAGTTGGCTCGTAAGTTCAAAAACGAAAAAGACGGCGAGCAGAAAGAAGCCCTTCGTAAAGAGATTACCGAACTTTGTACCAAACACTTTGAAGTTCGTCAGCAGCGCCGAGAGCTGGACCTGGCTCGCATGAAAGCATGGCTCAATCAAATGGAACAGGGCGTCGAAAAGAGCCGCCAAAACAAAGATAAAATTATCGAACAGAGAATTAATTCCCTTCTGGACGACAGTTTGGGAGAATTCTAGTTTAGGCAATAGGCAATAGGCAAGAGGCAAGAGGCAAGAGGCAGTAGGCAGTAGTAAGAATCATCTCAAACTACTGTCAACTGCCTCAGTGCGTTTAAACCCGCGGCTAATAATAAACCGCTACGCGGTTCCAGGGGAAGCGCTTCGCGCCACTACTGCCTATTGCCTACTGCCTACTGCCTACTGTCTCTTCTCTACTGCAAAACCATCGTGAAGAAACCGCCGGTTCTGGCAATTCCGACTCGGGTATACGGTCCAAGCATGTTGGCGCGATGACCGGGGCTATTAATCCAGACGCGAACGGCATAAACGCCGGAGGAACTTCCCATGAATACGTTCTCTGCAACTCCTGGCATTCCGCTATGATACATACGCTGACTATTGTACATATTGTTGGAATGCCATTGGGCGATATTCTGTAAATTCTGGTTGAACTCACACGGCTTCAAACCGCTGCGAATACGGAAATTGTTGAACTCCTGGAAAGCAAGAGCCGCCTGTGGGTCTTTGAACGGAGAAGCGGGTTCTTCCTTTTTAGTTTCGTCGTCTTTAGCGGCGCTGTCGTCTTTCTTGACTTCGTCGTCTTTGGCGTCTTTCTGCTCCGTCTTGACAGCGTCTTTGGCGTCTTTCTGTTCCGTCTTGACGGCGTCTTTGGCATCTTTCTGCTCAGTCGCAGCGTCGTCTTTGGCGTCTTTTTCTTCTTTCTGCTGCTCGTTCTTTACAACAGGGGCGGGTTGGTAGACGTAACCTCGTCTTCTCGCGCGTCCCCCCCGCGCGATTTCGAGCGGGTCGCGCTGGTCTTGTAATACTTTTTGAATCTCTTTACCGACTTGCGAATCTGTGGCGGGGTCTGCAAAGGACAGGCCGCAGCATACGCAAAGAATTGCGGAAGCGGAGATCATAAACGTTGACCTGTTAATCATCATGCTACCTCACAAATGTTAAAGTACAGTATAGTTCGATCCTTCAATTAAAGCCTCGATCCTTTCGAGACAATACATGGAATTATAGAACCGGAATTCTGGATTCTATTTACACGTTATTAATTTTAATCACCCTTTGAATAAATACAAGAGGGAATAAAAAAATAATAAAGAAAAAATGTGTAAAACGTCTAATATCCGTCCGTTTATACTCTCTGAGAAAAATAGACAAGATTTCTAGCGGCAGTTGGATTTTTCTTTCTGACCAGACAATGCCGCGTTATGTTTTAATCTAACTGTTCTTCTTTCACTTTTTCATCAGTCAAGGGTTATTTTGAACATCTTGTATTTTTATTTTGAATCTGCTATAATATATAATAGATTGTAATAATTGGAAATCTGTTTTTGATTTCCGTTGTCGAAGACTAATCAAACAACCCCAATAATTATTATGAAAACGTTTAACAGCAGAACTATCAAACCATTGTTCGCCATTGTTTCAATTTGCATTATGTTCTTGACTGCGTCGGCGCAGGCGCAGCAGACAGAGCCGATCGCCAGGTGGAACGCGGCTGAGTACGGCGTGAAGCCCAGCGAATCGGAAGACCAGACGGACGCGCTTCAGGCGCTGCTGGATAAAGCCTGTCAGGCGGGCGGCGGAACCGTCGAGCTGGCGTCAGGACGCTATCGGATCAACGGGAACCTGTCGATTCCCGGCGGCGTTACACTCAAGGGGACGTATTCCGTTCCCCCAACGGTCAACCGGAAAGACGACAACCTCAAGGGAACTGTTCTGCTGGCGTTCGCCGGCAAGGGCGATCCAGAGGGAAAGCCGTTTATCTTCCTGGCGGGCGACAACGCTGTCATAGCAGGCGTGATAATCATCTATCCTGAATGGGACAGAACCGTCGTCCCGCCTGTTCCGTATCCTCCGTGTATCGCTTCCCGGCATACGAACAACGTCGGCGTTTTGGACTGCTGCTTGCTCAACCCGTACGAGGGTATTCGCATGGTTCAGGCGCACCGTCATCTGCTGCGTAACATTACCGGATACCCCATTTGGCGCGGACTGTTGGTCGATCAATGCTACGACATCGGGCACGTCGAGAATTTCCATTACTGGCCCTTTGGGTTGAACTACAATCCGAAAGACCCGTACTGCGAATGGATTAATAAGAACGGCGTCGCCTTCGAGTTCGCTCGAACGGACTGGGAATACGTCTGCAATACGTTTTGTTTTGGATACGGCGTCGGATACAAGTTCAGCGAGTATCGTCACGGCGCAGCAAACGGGAATTTTCTCGGTTTGGGCGCGGACTCCTGCCGCCGGGCGGTTCTGGTCGAGCAATCGCAGGAACCAGGGCTGCTGATAACCAACGGGGAATTCGTCGGCCGCTGGACGAGTCAGGATTCCGTCTGCATTGAAGTTGCAGAAGGGAACCGAGGCAAGGTGTCGCTCAACAACTGCTCGTTCTGGGGACCGGTCGAAACCTGCATTCGATCCAATTCTACGAAAGGACAACTGACTGCGAACGCCTGCCATTTCGTCAACTGGGACAACGGCGGGACAGGCGCGTCCGCCATTCAAATCACAGCGGGAAAGGCTATCGTTTCCAATAGTACGTTCCAGCAGCCGGGAACCCACGTCGAAGTTCTTCCTGCGGCAAAATCGGTTATTATTACCGGGAATCAGGCGGAAGGCGGGCTGAACGTTGAAGGCGCGAATCTGCCTCAAACCGTTATGTCTGCCAACGAACTCAATCGGCTGGACAGAATGACGGATGCGGAAAAACAGCAGTATCTAATCGACCTCGGCGCTGGCGACGACGCAGTATTCATTCGCAGCTGGCACGGCGCGGAACAGTTTGTCAACGCTCAAAACGAAACCATTACGTCGCGCTGGTCGAAGCGGGAATCCAAAGTCTATTTGCCTGTTGAGCCTGGAAAGGCGTATCATCTGACCGTTCGCCTCAGAGCCAACCCGTACCGTAACGCTGACGCCTCCCCCGAGGCTGGGCTTTGGCTGGAAGACAAACAGGTTGCGTCGCTGAGTCAAAAGGAAACCGCGTTAGCTCGTCCAGACGATACCGGCGCGATTACCGTTCAAATCCCAGCTCAGGACAAGGAGCGTTTGACGCTTGTTTTCAAGACTCCCGGCTGGGTTCCCGCCGAAGTCAATCAACGTTCCAACGATTTCAGAACGCTCGGCGTTCAGGTCGATAAAATCGAGATGAAAGCGCAGTAAACGAATCAAAACTAATCTCTCGTCACAAAATATTTTTAAGGGGACAACGTCCCCTTTTTTATTGTAACCATATACGAACATTAGAATTACAATAACGCTCTTTTGAATACGCAGTTCAAATCGTTTGTTTTTCGATGAGCAATAAACGTAGAAACGAAACCCTGTCTGGAACAATTCCAGCTCGTTAATAACAACGAGAAAAATGCGGGAACCCGCAATTATATTAAAATTATTCTTGAATTAAATATTATCCCGAAATCTGCCAGTTTATCTAGCTTGCAAATAAGTAATATTTTATCGATTATTCAAAGTCCCGTAATTTCAAGGGCTTTACAACAATTTCTTGAAATTTCTACAAAATATTGGGGATTAGCTCTTGTCAGTGGAATATTTAGGGGTATACTAGGGCATGTTTGACACGGATGTCAAATCAAAGGAGTCAAAACAATTGATTTTGTTTTGAGCAAAAAAACAGCATATTGGGGGGGCGCTGGTATTCAGGCGAAAAGAAAATCGCCTTTTGCAACGCTGATTCATTTTCCCTTTGAGGAATGAACGTTACTCTCTGATTGGTTCAACCAAACTCCTTTTTAATTCAAAATACTTTTTGTATAACGGATTGTCTAATCCCAAACGAAATTTAGAAGCATGTCCCAGATAGAAAGTTCCCTGAAAAAAC
>JAFZAL010000177.1 GCA_017557195.1 Thermoguttaceae bacterium
AGGCGCGGGAGGAAAAGCGGCTAAAGCGATAGGGGGAGAAATCGCGTTTTCTCCGTGGGCTAAAGCCCACGGTTACAAGAGTTGCGTCCCTCCGGGACGCGTTTCCTGCCCTCATTATATCTATCGGTCTAATCCGTGTACGGACTGACCTAGAAAAATACAATTATTATAGTTACCCTCCCATGAAAACCCGCATATTTAGACTGTTTTCCCTCGTTCTGGTTTGTTGTTTTGTATCTCTTTCCTTTGGTCAGGAGGCGGCGCCGGATCAGCCGGCGAAAATTCGCGTCGCCATGTACGCTGACGGCGGCGTCGGGTCGGTAGCGTACAAGAACTTCCCGCCGATTTTCGACTCTGACCCGCGATTCGAAATGACCAAAGTAACAGCGCAGCAGGTTCGCGACGGCATTTTAGACAACTTCGACATCTTCCTGCTTCCCGGCGGGTCGTCGTCCGGCGAGGCGAAATCCATGGAGCCGGAAGGCGTCAAAAAGGTTAAGGAGTTCGTCAAGTCCGGAAAGTGTTACCTCGGTTTCTGCGCCGGCGCGTATTTCCCGGTCGATCAGCGGTTCATGGACAACGCTCAGATGAAAACGCGATGCTGGGAACGCGGCTTGGCGTTCCTCAAAATCGAGCAGACAGACCTGGGCGTCAAGATTTTCGGCGAACAGTACAAGGGAATCCAGATCTGCCGCTATCACAACGGGCCGATTTACAACGTCAATATTAACCCGCTCCTGCCGCCGGTTCAGGTTTTGAGCTATTTCCGGTCGGAAGTCTGTGGCTACGGCTCCGCGCCGGGAACTCAAATCAACTCCCCAGCCATCGTCCTGACGACCTACGGCAAGGGCACAATTATCACCCTCAGCCCGCACCCGGAATACACGCCGGAGCTGTACGGAATCGTGCTGGGATGCCTCAACCATCTGGCGGACAACATCCTTTACGGTCAGCCGGAACAGGGCGTCGTTCGAACGGGTCAAACGCCGTCAGAAGAAAACATGGCTCTGCGTAACCGCGTTCTGGGCTACATGCGCTCCATGGCGGAACTGGAATGGACGCCAGCTGAAGACCTGGAATGGTGGGCGAATAAAAACCGTGTTCTCTATAAAAAAGGCGAGACATACAAGGGAATCCCGTACTCTAAAGAATGGCAGTGGTCGAATCTGGAAGATTTCAAATCGTACTTGCAGGAACAGGACGGCAAGCTGGTCTATACCGGCCCGACGGAGTACTATCAGTACAAAGCCAACGCCTGCGCGTGCGCCTGCTCGTTCTCCTGGCGATCCGTCTGCCCGGACATGCCGGTTTTGAAAACGATTAACCTGGAACCCGGCAAGATTTATATTTCGTCACGCATTGACGGCAAGACCCGTCAGGCGTTTTTAAAAGTCGGCGACTATAAAATGACGAAGTACGACGACTCCAAAGCCGTTGTCAATGACAACGGCAAAGACGCCATGTTCGCCTGTTACGCACAGCTTCTGCCCGGCGACGGTTTGGTCAAACGCCCTTCCGGACACGCCATGATGGTTATGCGCGTCGACGCCGAAAATCAGACGGTTTATATCATCGACCAGTACGGCGTCGAGAAGGGCAAGACGGAACTGGTCAACGAGAACCAGTCCTGGCACATCGAACAGCCGTACACATACGAAGAACTGTTCGAACAGGGATACTTGCCCATCAGTCCGTTCTTCCTGAACGAATAATGATTCCTCCCCTTACTAAAGTTTTTTGGAAAGGGGAGTTTGAGGGGAAGAACCTTTTTTACAAAAAAGGTTTTCCCCTCTTAATTAAACTTGAAAAAACTTCCCGAAAAGGGAGCCAGCTTGCTGGCGACCTAAGTTTTTTCAAGGCGGACGAAGTCCGCATAAAAAGCCTCACGCTCTAGTTCGCGAAGTTCGCAAAGGAATTAATATGACTTGCGAAAGACTAACTTTTAATTCGATGATAATAAGCGCCGTTTTGTGCTTTGCCTGTTTCCTGATTTTATGTTTAGGACGAAGCGGGTTGTTTCCTCAATGGCTTTGCGAAAATCTCATTATGGAAATTTCCATGATTGTATTCTTCACGATATATCTGCTTTTGACGCCTGTATATATTTTGAATTGTATAAAAACCTCATGGAAGAATATAAGATTGTTTCTGCTGTCGCTGGCGCTTATAACTCCGACCGCGCTATTAGTTCTTTGGCTGCTGGTTTATCTCTCGACCGAGACAAAAGCGCTGGTTTCCATTGAACAGGATCGCGCTGCGGTAACAGAATTGGAGCTGCATTTTACTAATAGCGTCATTTGTAGTAATCAGGGGGAAGACAGATCATGAAACCATTTGCCTTTTTTAGAAACCTCAAAATGAGATCGAAGCTGTTATTGCTTCTTTTCGTGGTCTTTTGCGGCTGGTATTGCTATTTCAATTATTACCCGTTACCGAAAATCAATTCCACTCAACTTGGACCGAATGCCGCAGTTCAGATGGAAATAATAAAGGTTGTACTGGCGTCCGGCGGCAAGTATACTTGTCGAGTTGAGGGAGGACTGTTCAAAGATTTGCACCTCGTTCACGTCTTTGGCAATACCTATTATTCATGTTACGGGATTCCATTTACCCATACTATTTATCGGAATCACGACACGGACTTTGACGAACAATTTATCTTAACAACCATTCAAAACAGAGTGGTTGGCATTGACGTCAATCTCAATAAAATAGAACAGCTTTCCAGGCAAAAACCGGAATTGTTTAAAACCGTCCCTGTCGAGGAATATCAAAATCTTCATTTTCTGTCTCGCTTTAAGACATTGGACGAGATTAAAATTACGCCGCTCCCATCTGTTTCTGATTGGAACTCAATTGTGGACGCCTCGCCGCGGTATCTAACCCTACAGACAAACTCTTGCGGATGGGATTCAAGACTGCCAGAGTACGATTTTTCTTTACTGAAAAATTGTACGTCTTTGAACATTGACGAAGCGAAAATAACTCGTCAGCAGTATATGGAAATATTAAACAATCCCCGATTGAACGCCCTTAAATTAAACGTTAGATTTGACGAACCTAAAGACAAAACAAACGAGGAACAGGGGAAAGGGTGCGATAAATTTGGGGTTGCGAAAATAGATAAGATTAGCAATTGAGCATAGTCAACGCCTTCAGGCGTTTGTTCCTCACAGCTTCAGCTGTGAGAACAATTAAAAATAAATAAAATATCGTAGCCCACGCCTTTAGGCGTGGGAAAAGGATAAGGGAGAATCATAAATTAACGCAAAAATCCCTTACCCCTCCCGCGCCCCAAAGGGGCGCGG
>JAFZAL010000178.1 GCA_017557195.1 Thermoguttaceae bacterium
AAAACCTTTTTTGAAAAAAAGGTTCTTCCCCTCAAACTCCCATTTCCAAAAAACTTTAGTAAGGGAAGAGAAATTCAGTAAGAATCGTAAATAACCAATCGGCGCGAATCCGTTTCATCCGTCAAATCCGTGTGCTGGTTGACCCGCTCATAACCAACGATGAGCGCGGAGCGTAATTACGCATTCCGCATTACGAATTACGCATTCTACAGCGTCCACCCTTCTCTATACGGAACTTCCAGCATAGCGTTCGCGGCGGCGGAGTTTGTCGTCATGGCTTTGGCGTCCCAGACGAGGTCTTCCCCGGTTCGGTATGCCAGGGTTCCTAAAAGAACGGTTTCGGTCAGACGTCCGCCGTAGCTGAACCGGCACAGGCAGTCTTCCGGCTTGTTGTCGCGAATCGCCTGGAGCCATTCCTCGTGATGTCCGAGCGATTTGGGAATCCAGTGTTCCGGCGCCTGATACGACTTGAACTCTTCTTCCGGATACAGGGCGAAATAGTCGTAGTCGGCGACCAGCTGCCCCTTCTCGCCGTCAAACATAACGGCTTTGAACCGTTCGGGAATGTTCTTTTCTTTGAGGGCGTTCGGGCATTTTCCGCCGTCAAGCCAATGGACGGTGCAGGCGGGCTGATCGTCAGTTGCTTCGAATCCATACTCAATTTCCAGGCTGAGCGGAGTCGTTTCCGGACTGACTTTGGGTCCATCAACGGCTTTAATCGTCTTGCAGTTTTTCAGCTTGAGCGCCCAGAACGCCAAGTCCAGCAGGTGCGTTCCCATATCTCCCATCGTCCCGCTGCCGAACGCCCACCATTTGCGCCACGAGCGAGGCAGATAACAGGGATTGTACGGTCGATACTGCGCCGGGCCGAGCCAGCAGTCCCAGTTGATATAGTCCGGAACAGGCGGCGTATCCGTCGGAAGCGGCTCGTCAGGCTCAAAGCCCCAGGAGCTTCTAAACCAGATATAAACGTTGCGAACCTTGCCGATCGCGCCGGACTGAACGATTTCGACAACGCGGCGGTACGTGTCTTCCGCATGAATCTGAGCGCCCATTTGGGTGCAGAGTTTCTTTTCCTCCGCGACGGTTTGCATCAACCGGGTTTCGTAAATGCTGTGCGCCAGCGGTTTTTCGCAGTAACAGTGAAGCCCCATTTTCATCGCCATGACAGCCGGCGCGGCGTGAGTATGGTCAGGCGTCGAGACGACAACGGCGTCCAGGTCTTTGACGCTTTCCAGCAGCTTGCGGAAATCCTGAAACTTCTGCGCCTGCGGAGCCAGCTTGGCGGCGGTATCCAGATACCGGGCGTCGATGTCACACAACGCGACGACGTTCTCGCCCAAAACAGCATGATAGTTTGCCTCTGCGCGGTGAGCAACGCCGATAATCCCCAGGTTCAGCTTGGAACTGGGCGATTTGTCCTGACAGTATGCGGGAACGGAAACGCTGACAGCCGACAGCGCCGCGGCGGCTGTCCCAGCTTTGAGAAAATCACGGCGGGAAAAACGAGTTGACATGGATACTCTCCTTTTGTATCTCGAATAACGTGGGTAGGGAAATTCTAATACTAGAACTGCTTTCAGTATATCTGCCTGAAAAATAAAAAGCAAGAGGGGGGAGGGAATTAATGCGTAATGCGTAATTCGGAATGCGGAATTAAAAAGAGGGGAAAACCATTTTTGAAAAAAAGGTTCTTCCCCTCAAACACCCCTTTCCAAAAAACTTTAGCAAGGGGAGAAAATTACAGTATGAAGCGGAAATAACCAATCGGCGAAAATCCGTTTCATCCGTAAAATCCGTGTGCGGACTGACTAACGGTTAACCATTGCGGAGCGCCTTGCGAAACTCTCGCAACTCGCTACTCGCAACTCGCAACTTCCTACAGCGTCCATCCTTCTCTGTACGGAACGGCGAGCAGGGCGTTGGCGGCTTCGGAGTTCGTCTTCATGGCGTCGGCGTCCCAGACGAGTTCTTCGCCAGTGCGGTACGCCAAAGCGCCAAGCAGAATCGTTTCTGTCAGGCGGCCGCCGTAGCTGAACCGGCAAAGGCAGTCTTCCGGTTTGTTGTCGCGAATCGCCTGCAGCCATTCGTTGTGATGTCCGAGCGATTTGGCAATCCAGGGTTCCGGAGCTTTGTAGTCTTTGAAGTTCTCTTCCGGATACAGAACGCGAGAGCCGTAGTCGGCAAAGAGCTGTCCTTTTTCGCCGTCGAACAGAACGCCCATGAACCGATCCGGGATGCCCTTCTGCTTGAGGATTTCCGGACGCTTTCCACCGTCGAGCCAGTGCAGATTGACAGCCGGCTGTTCGCCGTCGGCTTCGAACGTGTAGTCCATTTCGAGGTTGAGCGGGCAGCCTTCCGGGTTGAGCGCCGGACCGTCAACGATTTTAACCGTCTTGCAGTTCTTGAGCTTCAGAGCCCAGAACGCCAGGTCCATGATGTGAGCCGCCATGTCGCCCAGCGTGCCGTTGCCAAAATCCCACCATTTACGCCAGTTGGCTGGCAGGTAGCAGGGGTTGTACGGACGGAACGGAGCGGGTCCGACCCACAGATCCCAATCGAGATAGGAGGGGACGGGCGGCGTGTCGGTCGGGCGTTTGGCGTCGGGCGTCAAGCCCCAGCCTTTTCCGCACCAGACGTAAACGTCGTGAACCTTGCCGACTGCGCCGGACTGAACCATTTCAACAACGCGGCGATAGTTGTCTTCCGCGTGAATCTGAGTTCCCATCTGGGTGCAGACTTTCTTTTCGGCGGCGACTTCCTGCATAACGCGAGCTTCGCGAATGTCGTGAGCCAGTGGCTTTTCGCAGTAGCAGTGAAGACCCATCTTCATAGCCATCACAGCCGGGGCGGCGTGAGTGTGGTCAGGCGTGGTAATCAAAACGGCGTCGAGGTCTTTGGTCGTTTCGAGCATCTTGCGGAAGTCCGCGAACTTTTCCGCTTTCGGCGCATGCTTTTCGCCGGCTTTATTTAACAGCCTTGAGTCAACGTCGCAAATAGCAACGATGTTTTCGCCAGCGGCGTTAATTTTGGCGAAGTGATCATCGCCTCTCATGCCGGCGACGCCGACAAAAGCGATATTGAGTTTGTTGCTGGGAGCTTTGTCCTGGCTGTAGGCGGGAACGGAAACGTTGACCGCGGCAAGAGAAGCGACGGCTGCGCCGGACTTCAGGAAATCACGACGTGAAAAACGACTGGACATAAGTGTCTCCTTTCGTAGATTATAATTAAATAAAGTTAAAGTTGCGAATTGCAAAAAAGTGGTTAGTGGTAAGTGGTTAGTGTTTAGTAAAGAGCTTTGCGTCCTTACCACTTAAAACTTACCACTTAAAACTGCTTTATATAAAGTATAATCGATTCCCATCTAAAATGCAACTGTTATGATGTAAAAATGGGCGGTTTTTTAAAAAAATTCAAGATTTTTTCCAGCGGAAAACGAATTCTTGCCGGTTTTGGCGTTGGCTCTCCCTTGTAAAAAAAAGAAATTGTGGTAAATTAGAAGCAAGTTTATGGTTTCAAAATACGCGATTGTTCGCTAGCAGGAACAAATACGCTGATTCCAAAACCTCTGGAGCGGTGGCTGAGTGGCCGAAAGCGTCGGTTTGCTAAACCGATGAAGGAGTACTCCTTCCGCAGGTTCGAATCCTGTCTGCTCCGGTTTCGTAAAGGAGACAGGAAAACGAGAGTTTTTCTGGTCTCCTTTTTTAGTTGCGAGTTGCGTATTTAGTGCATAGTATTTAGTGCTTAGTACTTAGTGCATAGGACGCAAAGCGCTACCCCCACTATGCACTATGCACTAGGCGCTACGCACTAGGCACTAATCATTCATGTCCAAAAAAATCCGCGCCAACTTCCGTAAGAACCGCAACGCGCCGCCGCGTAAAAACGACTGGCTTCGTCAGTACGAGGAAAACGGCGGATCGACGCTGGAAAACGAGGCGTCAAGCGAACGCATCGTCGGGCGCGGCAAGCAGTCTAAAAAGCTGACCGTTAAGGGCGAGACTCTTCAATCGGACGCGTCTACCGGGTTTAACGTTGAACTGGAAGTCGATCTGTCTCTTTGCCGCGCCGGGCGAATTCTCTCGACGCATGGTCTGAACAGTTTCGTTTCCGACGACCTGACCGGCGACGTCTATCGATGTCAGATTCGGCGTCTGCTCAAAACGCTTTCTACCGGACAGCGCAACCCGGTCGTGGCGGGCGACCGCGTTCTGTTCAGACCGGCTCCGCAAAGCGACATAAACGAAGGGTTTATTGAACGAATCGAGCCGCGGCAAGGCGTCTTGTGCCGAACGAGCTGGAAGAAACAGCACGTCATCGCCGCCAATATCGACCAGGCGTTTATTATCGCCTCCGCCGCCGAACCGGAAATCAAGCCGAATCTGATTGACCGCATTATTCTCACTGCGGAGAAAGTCAACCTCAAGCCGATTGTCTGTATTAACAAAATTGACCTCGTTGACCCTGCCGCGTTTCAACCGCTGGCGGGCGTGTACGCGTCGATGGGGCTGGACGTTCTGTTTCTGTCAACGAAAACCGGACAGGGAATCGAGGAATTCAAACGCGCTCTGGCGGGAAAGGCGTCTGTCGTTACCGGGCAAAGCGGGGTGGGGAAATCGTCGCTGCTCAACGCCGTCGACCCGACTCTTCAGTTAAGAACGCAGCAGGTCAGCGACGAAAACGAAAAAGGAAAGCATACGACCACCGCTGCCCGGCTGTACAAAATCAACGCCTCCGACGCTGTTACATCTTACGTTCTTGACACGCCCGGCATCCGCTCGTTCCATCTGTGGGACGTCATTCCGGAAGAAGTCGCTGGATTCTATCGGGACATTCGCCCGTTTGTCAGCCAATGCCAGTTTGACGACTGCACGCATACGCACGAAACAGGCTGCGCCGTCAAAGCCGCCGTCGGAAACGGTCTAATCGACGCCCGCCGTTACGATTCCTACTGCCAGATTTTCGCCGGCGAGCTGGAAGAAGAGGAAGAGGAAAACAAGTAAACTGATTACGCCATTGTCAAATTCTTGTTTTTGACGAAATATCTTCATGCTAATATGACATTAAGTCAACATTTCGCGTTTTTAATGATTAATATGTACATTATTTATTCAGAAAGGGAATAAAGCGTCATTTCTAATTGCATAACCAATCAACTCTTAAAAGAAATCAGCAAAAACTTTATAAAATTACCGTTCCCCCCCTTGCGAATTATCCGATATTAGTAATAATAATTATTAAATTTGTTTCAGGTTATCTTTAACCTGCAAGTTACAATTGGTAAACGACGAGACTATCATTCATTTGATTTTCCAAATCGTTTACGTAGTCAAATACAAAACCAATTTGTCGCAAATTACCACCTGGCTTTACCCGGATTATTAGAAGTTGGTTTGACAGGACTGCACTCCTAAAAATTTTTGTTCTGGGGCGTTGTCTTGTATGCTATTCTAATCCCCGTGGTAAGGGCGCGATAATAGCTGCAGGTTCAACGCTCCTCTTTCTTTAAGGGATGTTTTGAAGCTATTAACTTCCGTAATTATTAAATGATTGTTTTACCGGGAGTAAAAAAATTGGCATTCGCCCTCAATCAAGATTTTTGTCGTTATGACAAGCGTCGTAATTTTTGCAGCGTTTTCTCGTTTCAACCGTTACCCCACTTCCTTTAAACCTTAGAATTTCTTATGAAAAGAATTACCCCGTCGCTATTCGTTTTATTGTGTTTTTTCGGGTCGGTTTTTCACTTTTATGAAAACGGTCTGTGTGAAGCTCCAAATTCAGAGCCGGTTGCTAAACCGGCTGTTTCGCAGTCCCCAACAAAAGGATTGTCCAAGGCAGGAAAACAGGCAGGCGAACGCATTGTTCTAACCGTCAATGGCGTTGACTTTGCATTTCGCTGGTGTCCTCCCGGAACGTTTATGATGGGTTCGCCGGAATCTGAAGAAGGACGCAGAGACGACGAGACTCAACATCGAGTAACGCTTACTCAAGGTTTTTGGATGATGGAAAAGGAAGTCGTTCAAAAGCAGTGGACGGCGATAATGGATAACAACCCAAGCCATCTAAGGGGAAATTATTTGCCAGTTGAAGCCGTTACATGGAAAGACGCTCTGTCTTTTTGTGATAAATGCGCTGAACTGGGATTTAACGTAAAATTGCCAACGGAGTCTCAATGGGAATATGCATGCCGCGCGGGAAACGCCGCCGACCGTCCACAGAACAACTCATGGGGTTTGCAAAACATGCTTGACGACGTATGGGAATTTTGTGCCGACTGGTATGGCCCCTATCCAAATGAAAGCGTTACAGATCCGACAGGTCCGTCTGCTGGAGATTCGCACGTATGCCGCGGCGGCAGCAACGGTTTGTTTATGACGCCAGAACGAGAACGTTCCGCTCAGCGTAATTCGCTGAATGACAATATTCAATTTGGCGGCCGCGGTTTTCGCTGCATAATTGAAGCAAAAACCATGGACGACATTCTTCGTGGAATTGAATCCGGTAATAATAAAGCTGTCGCTTTGAACAGTCTCGGTAAATTATTTGTCCTTTCAATTTGGGGAACAAATGCCAATAAGGATTTAAGCATTCTTCAGAAAGCGTTCGACAAAAAAATGTCTTTAAGCGGTTTGAATCTTGATTCGAATTTCGATCCGGACAACTTTGTTGCAGATTATAAAACGCTTACCGGAAATGAGGCGTCAAAGAAAAATATACTTGAAGCCTGCCGTTCCATTAATCGGCAAGCGCAAAAAAAAGACGTTATTTTTGTATATATTTGCTGTAAAGGTTTAATGAGACAATTGCATGAGAATGACAACCGAAGTTACCATGTATTGTTTCCTGAAATTAAATCTGCAAAGCAAACTGAAAACATCAATGATTACGGAATTTTACGTACTGAAATTATCGAGGCGTTAACGAAAAACGAGCATCGACTTGTAGTTTTGATTACTGACGCAGATACGACACATGAGATAAGCGCTATAATGAGCGATGATGATTCGTCTGACAGCGTTTCGATTGCGCCAGCGGCAGGTTCCTGTGACGATTCGTACTATTTCTTCTCCCCGTCTTCGACGGATAGCCGTTTGCGCGTTTTTCTCAGAACAAACGTCGGATTAATCGATTATAATTCAAATTCTCCATTTGAAGGACTTTGGGGAATGGGAGGAGTGAGCAATATTACAAGGAATTCTCAAGGAATGCCGAACAGCCCATTTTTTAACGCCTTTATGACTTCCTTTATCCTTACGGATAAAACCAGCATGCCTAAATCAGAATTTTTCAATAACCTGGAATTAAACCTTTCAGAAAACGCCAACTTTGACCGTCCTTTCCCGTATAAGAATACAGGACCGTACAGAAGTACAGAGGATACTATTAGTCAAAGACTGTTTGATTTCAAAGGACAAGGATATATAGAATAGATATCCGCGCCAGATAACATTTGGCGTTCATTCGATAGCGGGAGATTCCTCAGTGTATAAAAGCGCCTCGTTCAGATCTCCCGCGGTGCGAAGGCGCACACCCAATCCGCGCTGCCGCGGTGCGAAGGCGCACACCCAATCCGCGCTGCCGCGGTGCGAAGGCGCACACCCAGTCCGCGCTGCCGCGCGAGATGTATTATAATCGCTCCCGTTGGTCGGCGGCGAGGCGCCGCTCCCAGTCCGCGCTGCCGCGCGTTTGCCGATAACCGCTCCCGTTGGTCGCTTTGCGATAATTGCTAATTGCAAAATACTAATTGCTAATTCCCCTGCCCTCTTGTATCTCGAAAAAGATTTCTGTATAATATTAAGTTAGATAGAGTATAACGATTTGACTTCTTCCAGCGTATCTGTCAATGATAAGTTGATAGTCAATCAGCGAGAAACGCAAGCAGCTCACAAAAGCCTCTCGCAACTCGCTACTCGCAACTCGCTACTAAAGACGCATAATTATGGAAGAGTCGCATTTTTACTTAATTACAGAAAGGGGTTTTTCGGTTATGAGAACGCGTATGATTTACGGGATTGCAGCGGCGATTGCTGCGCTGAACGTTTGTTTTGGGTCGCTGGGGTGGTGTAACAGTATCGATTCCTCGCCGAGCGTCAAGGACGTTGTTACAGTCGAATTCGCGTCGGCGGAAGACGCGGCGAAGGCGACGCTGACGCCAACGGCTCTGCCGGTCGGCAAGACGCTGGCGCTGTCCGCCCGATGGGACGATACGAACTGGAATCATCGTCTTATGAACAAGACGATGAGCGAAAACGGCTGGAAGGCGACGTATTATCTCAATACCGTCGACGACCACTTCGTTAAACACATCGTCACGCCGATTGTCGCCAACGGGTCAGGCGTCGGCTCTCATACCAACACTCACCCATCGCTGAACCTGACAACGCCCAACGCGATGTTCTATCAGATTCTCAACAACCGCGTTGCGATAGAGTCCGCGACAGACCAGTGCGTCGTCGGGTTTACGATTCCCAACGGGCTGAGTCCGTCTATTGCTGACCCGGACTTCATCGGAAAGATGGCGCGCTGTCTGCTACGTTGTAACATACACACGATCTCGGAGTCGGAACGCGTTTTCAATGAGCTCAATCTGGACAAGTCGGAAATGGTCGCCTGCTACCTCTTTGGCGCCAACGACCGAGACCCGCAAGCCGAGGTCTTTAACCGCGAATTTCAGGGCGGGCTGGATCGCCTTGCCGCCGGTAAGCTGGACTTCTGCGGGCCGTATTTTGTCCTGGGCGTTCACGCCTGGCAGGACAAGAGCGGAAAAGACGGGTTTGACCGCTTGTCGAAAATTATCGCGGCGCAGTCAAACCGCCCGGACGTCTGGTACTGTAACAACAACGAGTACGCTGCGTATCGTCTGACGAGTTTGAACTGCAAGATTCAAAAAGTCGGTCAGTCGGACGACGGCAAGACTGTTACATTTGAAATCGTTCGACCCGCTCCGTACGTTCTCGGCGCGGCTGTCGATCAGGGATTCAAAGTGGAACCGGCGCCGAAATTGGTTGTCTGCAAAGACGCGCTGGCCGTTTCCGGTCAGGGCGAGTTCATGCTGCCCGCCAACGGGTCTGTCCCAGCTGCCATCGGATGCGCCAACGAGTCCAACGGGTTCGTTTCTCCCAAATTCCCGGGGCTGCGTTTTGAAATTCAGCTCGACGCCAAAACCAACCGCATTTGCGGCAGTCTGAAAAACGAGACGGGCGCCGCTCTGTCCGATGCGGACTTCGCGTTCCGTCTTCCTCTGAAATGGGAAACCGGCGTAATTCGCAAATCGTTACAGGAACTAACGGGAAAAGACCAGCTCGCCAACGGCGAGGACGCCTCGTTCTGCTTCCCGCTGGGCGCGTTCAGCTCCGACCCGCAGTTCAACGACGACGATCTTTATTGCGTTTGCGAAATGAACTTCCAGCAAGACGGACAGAAACGGCTTTACAGCGAATGTACCGTTCGTCAGCAGTTTGTTCCCAAAGCCCTGCCGCGCGACGTCGCCCTGTTTACAGGCTGCGTTGCCGAATCCGACCTGACGGACGAAACGTTTGCGCCGCTGTCCGCGCCCGGCGCTGAACTCAAAGCGGTCAACGACACCCCGTTTGGAGAATGGCGTCCGACCGTTTCCAACGCTCAAACGGCGGCGTACGTCGTGGAGGCGGCGCGCCAATTCGAGAACGGCGTCCAGCAGCCGTCGCTGGTCTACGCCTTTGAGTTTACTTGCCCGGACGGCGCCGACGCGCCCGTTGCGTGCGTTTTGAAATCGAATCTGAAATCTCAGATGAAATACGTCTGGCTCAACGGCAAACGAATCGAGCTTGACAAAGACGGCTCGTTTACCGCCGCCCCGGGCGTCAACAGAATTCTCGTCGGTCTTACCGACGGCTGGACGTACTATATCCGCAAATGCGAACTGTACATCGCGACGCAAGACGGCAAACCGGTCGAATGCCGAAGAATTTCAACCGGAGAATAAAGAAAAAAAGGGCAAGAGATTTCTCTTGCCCTATACTTTTTGTTACTTTATTTCCACGGGAATTCTTTTCCGGTGAGGCGTTCGTAGGCTTCGACGTACTTCGCGCGGGTTTTGTCGATGATGTCCTGCGGGAGGGTTGGCGGTTCGCTGTTCTTATCCCAGCCGGACTCGTTGGTCAGCCAGTCGCGAACGAACTGTTTGTCGAACGAGGGCTGGCTGCGTCCTTCTTCGTACTGGTCGGCAGGCCAGAATCGGCTGCTGTCCGGCGTGAGGACTTCGTCCGCCAGAATCAGTTTGCCGTCCAGGACGCCCCATTCAAACTTCGTGTCTGCAATGAGAATGCCTTTGGATTCCGCATACTCGCTGCCGCGGAGGAAGATTTCGATGCTGCGTTCGCGAAGCTCTTCCGCCAGCGCGACGCCAATCTGATCCGCCATCTGCTCGAAGGAGATGTTGATGTCGTGCCCTTCTTCCGCCTTGGTAGACGGCGTGAAAATCGGGTTTTCCAGTTTCGCGCTTTCTTTGAGGTCTTTGGGAAGTTCAATTCCGCAAACGGAACCGCTCTTCTGATATTCTTTCCAGCCGGAACCGGTCAGATAGCCGCGGACGATACATTCCATCGGGACGATTTTCGTCTTTCTGCACAGCATCGAACGACCCGCCAGGTCGGTTGTGTCGAGTCCTTTAAGCTGCGGCATTTCGTTGACGTCACAGGTAATCTTGTGGTTGTCGCCGCCGAAGAGGTCAAACCAGAACGCGGAAATCTGCGTCAGGACGCGCCCTTTGTCGGGAATGCCCGCCGGCAGAATCCAGTCAAAAGCGCTGATGCGGTCGGTTGAGACGAGCAGAACTTCGTCTCCGAAATCATAAACGTCGCGAACTTTCCCGCTGCGAACGGGAAACGGTAAATTGGTCTTTAATACGGGGGTGGACATGGCGTAGGGAGTAGGGTTAGAGGCAGTAGGAATGAGTGAGGCAGTAGGCAGTAGGCAGTAGGCAGTAGGACGCAAGCGCCTCAAAAACTACTGCCTATTGCCTCTTGCCTATTGCCTATCTAACTTTGTATCCTTTTTCTTTCAGGAACGCTTTGAGTTCCGGGATTTTAATCATCTGGAAATGGAACACGCTTGCCGCCAGGAGGATGGTGGCTCCCGCTTCGACGGCGTCGGCGAAATGCTGCATGTTACCCGCTCCGCCGGAGGCGACGATTTGAGCGCTGCACGCCTTCGCCATGGCTCGAATTACCGGCAAGTCGTATCCGGTGCGCGCGCCGTCGCCGGACTTGCTGGTCGGGAGAATGACGTTGACGCCGAACCCGTCGAGCTTTTTGGCGAATTCCACTGCGTCCGCGCCGGTGGCTGTGCGTCCGCCGTCAATATAGACTTCGTAGCCGGACGGGAGTTCCGCGTTGACGTCTACGTCGATGGCGGCTGTAACGGCGTCGACCCCGAATTCTTTAATCAGTTCCGGAATCAGATCGGGCTTTCGGAACGCGGCAGAGGAAATCGAAACGCGGTTGGCTCCGGCGTTGAGAACGGCGGCGGCTGTTTTGACGTCGCCAATTCCGCCACCGACGGTAAACGGAACCGTCGTTGCCGCAGCAACCTTTTTAACAACGTCCAGCATGGTAGAGCGATTTTCTACCGTGGCGGTAATATCCAGCAAAGCCAGCTGATCCGCTCCGGCGGCGCAGTACGCCTTGGCGCATTCGACCGGGTCGCCGGCGTCGATGATGTCAACAAAATGCACGCCCTTGACAACGCGACCGTTTCGCATGTCCAGGCAAGGCATGATCGATAATTCTTTGTCCATGATTTGAATGGGGGATAGGTGGTAAATTCGAAATGAAAAATTCGAAATACGGGGCTGAAAAGTCCCGCATTCCGATTTCTTATTCTATCGTTATTTTTACTTTTGTCAAGTTAGAGAGGGGGAAGTGCATAGTGCATAGTGCATAGTGCATAGTGTGTAGTGCATAGGCGCAAGCGCTACTCTCACTATGCACTAGGTACTAAGCGCTAGGTACTAAGCACTAAGCACTAAGCACTAAGCACTAAGTACTAGGCGCTAAGCGCTACGCACTTACACGCTAAACCGAATCAGCAGGATGTCGCCGTCTTTGACGACGTATCCTTTGGGTTCCTGACGGAGCTGGTTTCGGGCTTTGACTTCGCGTTCGCTGCCTGCCGCCAGGAGGTCGTCAACAGTCATGACTTCCGCCCGAATAAACCCGCGCGCCAGGTCGGTGTGAATGCTGGCGGCAGCGTCGAGAGCGGTTCCGCCCTTTTTGAGAATCCAGGTTCGCACTTCCGGTTCCCCGGCGGTGAAGAACGTCATCTGTCCGGACTCGTCCAGCATGAGCCGAACCAGCTCGTCTTTGTTTGCCGTCTGAAGCCCCATCTCCTCGATGAGCGCCTGGCTTTCTTCCGGCGCCATTGAGTCCAGTTCCAGCTGAAGGGAAACCGGCGCGGCGAAAACCTTGACGCCGTCAATGCAGTTGTCAAACCGGTGAAGATCGGACTCGTCGTCGCCGCAGTTGACGACGACCATTCTCGGCTTTTCGCTGAACAGACGGAAGGCGCGAGTGCATTTCTGCTCGTCTTCGGTCATGTCGTCCAGCGACACCGCCTTTTCGTTTTCCAAGCCGGCGAGAACCTTCTGCAAAACCGCCTGTTCGAACTGGAGCTTTTCCTTTTCCGGCTTTTGAAGCGGTCGTTTGAGCTGGGCGTCCAAACGCTCCAGTCGGTTGGAAACGACTTCCATATCCGCCAAGAGCAGGTCTTCGGTAAAGGAATTGTAGTCCTGAACCGGGTCGGACTTGTCAAACGCGCCGACGACCAATACGAGACAGTCCGCCTCGCGAATGTGCGCCAAAATCGCGGGCGCGCCTTCGTGGCTACGGTTCAAGCCGGGCGTGTCGACCAGTTCCAGATTGGCGTGCGTTACCTTTTTCGGCTTGTACAGTTCGCACAGCGGAGCGAATCGCTCGTCGGGAATGGGAACCATGGCGCTCTGCTCTTTATGCGACAGAGCCAAGTCCGGCGCGATGCCGGTCAACCAATGAAACAACGTACTCTTTCCAGAGCCGGAATATCCTGCTAATCCTATTTTCATAGTGGTAAGTGGTTAGTGGTAAGTAATTAGTGGGAATAAGAAAATTACGTCCTTGCCACTTTAAAACTTACCACTTTTAATACGGTTATTAAATGAATTATTTTAACGATATAAATTATAGCGCCATCGTTCGTATTTGCAAGTAAGTGTTTCACGAAATATTCAAAAAATCCGTATATTAATTATAGCAGAACGGCAGATTTGACCTGAAACAGACTTACGAAGAAAGATTCGTTCTTCTTTATTTTAACGACTCTATTTACTAATCGCAAAACGAAAAATTACATCTGCTATAAAGCCATGCGCTATAAACATTATGGGAAATTCTAAAAAACGCTCTTTTTTAATAACAACTGTATGTTTGATTTCGTATATATGTGTTGAAAAAAGGAAACAAAAATTTTTTCTGAAATCGAAAAAAATGTTTTCATTGATTCGTTACCGTTAGTTTTTGTTTACGTTTATTAATTATTAGCAGTAAGCGCCTTTCCAAAATTTGATTCCGATGGCAAGCATTATAGCTTACGAGTTAAAAGCGATTCGTTGTTGAAGGAGGAATCTGTCGAAAGACGCATGGCGTCGCCCAGGCAAGCTTTGCGGACTTCACGATTTTGGATTTGGCGTGAGTTTTGAATTCGCAGGTTTTCGATGCCTACGATCGAGAAACGCGTTTAGCGCATTTTTTGAAACCGACTGTGATGAAAATGGATTATCACATGTGCGTTTCATTTTAACCTTTTAGGTTTAAAGGAGGTTTGACATCATGGGTGACGAACGAAAAAATGACTGGACCGATTTATTGGCTCCATTCAGACTTTTTAATTTCTGGAACACCAGTTGGTTTGGAAACGGCTGGTTTGGGAAGCTGTTCAGATTCACATGTAATCTGGTAATTCTCACTGTCGTAGTCAACCTTGTTGGCGGCATCGCATTATCGATGTTAATTGACTGGACAGAAGCGCCTTGTTTGCCTTCTGGCGACGATTCTTCATTGGAATTGAACAATGATGCATTCAAAGTCCAACTTGAAGACTGGAATAACCGAAAGCAATACTGGCTGGACACGTATCACGTCAACTTGGAAGACGTCAACAGGGGCTGTCGTGACTTTAACGAAAATTGGACTAATACCAATCTTTATTTAAAAGAAAAGGCGTTCCAACTTTGGAACAAAATTGATTGGACTCCTGTGCAGCGTTGCGTGAGGAGCGTTCTTGGCGTGATTAACCAGGTCTCGCCGGAGGAAGAACCAACTACTAATAGTTTTGACGGCTTATAGTTAAGCCGTCAAAAGGAGCAGAGTTAGACGCAAAGCGTTCTGACTGATAAGCGTTATCGCTTAAAGCGGGTCTTTTTGCTAACGCTTTAACCTTGCTCCATAAACAGCGCTCGCGTCTGGCGCTTCCGGCAAATGGGCGATTAGCCATTGCGCAGGTCAATCCGTTTGCGGATTTGACGGGTTAATCGTCTCCTTTTAATCAGTCCTGTACGTATTATCCGATGGAGCTGCGACAGGACTGACGTTGAAACGAAATCCGCAATTCGCATTATCAATCTGGCAGCCAGATAGAGCTTTTCTTTTCTTCCGGCGCGGGGCCAGCGGGCGGGTTGGGCGAATCGGGCGTCCACAGTCCGGATGTTGACGTCGACTGCTGCGGCGGTTCCGGGGTTGTCGCTGACAAGTCCGCCGGGTTCGGGGCTTGTCCGCGCGCCGCCATTTCCGACATCTGCTGGATCTGCTGGACGAAGTTCATCAGAGCCTGCATGGTCTGCGGTTCGTCTTTGTGATCCTGATAAATCTGGTGCATCTTCTTTTCCAGTTCCGCCATGTTTCCTGACAGGAACATCGTCTGCAGTTCCATCATGTCGAAATAGGAATCGGAAATGTTGTTGGCTTTGCAGAAGTCTTTGCCCTGCTGAATGTTTTCCGGGACAAGTCCGTTGGGCGACAGGCACAGTTTGACGTACGCCGTCTGACGGATGTCGACGGAAAGCGTGTCTCGGCTGACGATTTCCTGAGCCAGCTTGTGCATGACGCTGTCCGTTCCGTACGGATTGTAACGGGCGTAGAGCATCGCCAGGTCGCTGTCGGAAAGCGATTTGAGGTCGACGGCGCCGTACAGGGTCGGCGGGAGAGACGCCAAGTCGCTGGATTCCACCGTCAGCGGCGGAAGCGGCTTGAGGTTCAATGCGGCATACAGCGCGTCGAAATCCAGGAACGGGTTGCCGGCGCCGAGCAGGTATTCGACAACCTTGATAACCGCTCGAACCAGGGGCTGTTTTTGTTCGTCTGCCGCCGCTTGACGCAAAGACGCGCCTAAAACGCCGAGATGGAGGTCAGGCCAGCAGTTGAGCAACAAGTCGTTGTAATGTTCGCGCTGAAGCTGTTCGATAACGTTTTGCGGCGTGTTGTCCGGGAACGCCTGCGGACGGGTAAAGGAATCGATTGTAACAGACGGCGCTTCCATTGTAACAGCTTGCGGGTCGCCTTCGATGCAGTCGCCAAAGGTTTCCTTGACCAAAGCGTAAACGTCTTCCCGGTCGCATTCCAGAATCGACGAGAATTCCAGAATCGCGTCGCGGTCGGTTCTCTTTCCCCAAAGGGCGACAGAGCCGAGAACGAGCGGGATGTCTTCAAACGTGAGGCTTTCCGACCAAGACGTCTGTTTGGGCTGATCGAGCAGAGAGCCAATAAACAGCGGCGGCGGACCGTCAAAGTTTTCCGCCGGGACGTTCTGCGAAATCAGGCGGTTGGAACTCAGCAGCAGTTCTCGCAGTCTGTCCTGATCTTTCACCTTGTACTGGAAATCGTACAGCGGCATGTTGTCTTCCAGCGGCGATTTCGACAGCAGCAACGCCGTTGCCAAGGCGTCGATTTTGCGGTTGAGTTCCGGCTCGCGTTCAGAGTACAGCTTGAACATGCGGGACGCGTCTGCGATTTTGCTGCGGTTGAGATACAGAATTGCGGCGTTGTACGCGGAATTCAGTTCCGTCGGGTCGCCATTCGCTATCTTCTCAAACGCCTGAGCCGCTTCGTGCCAATGGAAGGTGGAAACCAGCTGCTGAGCTGCGGTAAACTCCGCCGTCAGCGCGCCGCGGCTGTTGGTCTGATAGAACGAATACGTCTGGCGCAAGGGCAAGGCGAGGCTGGAATCGCTGAGAATTCTCAGCTGCATCCGGTGCGTCATTTCGTACTCTTGAGTCGCCTTTAGCTGATCAAAGAACGTAGCGCGGAGGCTCATCAAAAACAGCGCGGCGGGAATAAAGCCCTCGTTGAGTTCGTTCTGGCTGAGTGAGCTTAATGCCGCCAGCATCCCGGTGGGGTTCATTTCCGGGTAATGGTTGATAAAGCACTTTTCCAGATAGTCGTAGCCCGCGTCGACGTCTCCGCTGTTGGAGCAAGAGAGACTCTTCCACGCCAACGCCAACGGGTGGTCAGGGAACTGAGCAAGGAACTGTTCAACCGCTTCGTTCCAGGCAGAAACCGATTCCATGCTGCCGCCGCTAATATCTTTCATGCATTTAAGATACATCAAGTGGCACTTCACGTCCAGAATGTCTGGCTGATTTGGGTTCTTTTCCAAAACGGAATTGATGAAATTCATAGCCGCCGCGTACTGCTGACCTTGGAGCATTTTGCGGATCGTCTGAATATCGGCGGGATTGTCGCACCCGGGGACTCGGCTTTTTTTAGACGTCGAGGAATTGGAATCTGTACTCATGGTTTTTGTGGATAATTAAAATGGCGTACGCCGAACTGCGTTATCGCAGCGGTTAATGGAATATGCGAATATGGGCAATGTGTAATTAACGATTCGCCAACGGCTGACAGCGTTTGATCGAGAGGATTATTCTCTATTAATAATCTTCTCGATTCAAAACCCATTTTCAAGTCCGTATATATTATATTGATATTTTAGCAGAAATAGCTATTTCTTTCAGGGGGGGCGCCTGAAAAGTTAGGAGTGAGGAGTTAGGAGTGAGGAGTTTACAATAGAAAAGAAGCAGCAAATAGGCAAAATGAGACAAGCGTACAAAATCGAATTTTAGATGATTTTTGGAATTATTTTTTGGATATTTCTATTTTCTGAAACTTAAAATGTCGATGAAACAAATATAGAACTGGATTTTTATATCCAGAGGTATTTCATTTGACGGTTGTCTGCACCGGGAAAGCAATCAGATTGCCAGCAGACAATTTATTATGGAGGATAAACCGTGAAATCAGTAAACCAATGGTATAAGCGCATAGCTGCCCGCGTCCAAAAAATGCCGACCATCTTGGCAATTATAGTCGCATTTACCAGTAGCGGAGCTGCCATTTATGGGCAAGGCGTACCGGCTATTCCGGTTGAAGGCGGCGTCTATTATGACTATAACGCTCCTCCGACCCCAGCAGCTCAAACGGCTGTCCCGTCGGGAACTGTAGCAGCAAGCTATGATACTGTCGTAACCGAGCCAGAGGATATTACTCATACAAATAATATTACAACAGATCCTGCTGTAGCAGTCAATCCCACCGGTCCTTTTGAAAAACGCGGCGACTATTACGTTCGTACGACTGACCGTTATGGCAATCCCAAATATGATTTTGACGAGTATTCCCCTGGAATTCTTCCTCAACCGATGGGAGGGATGCCTAACAGCGGACCGGAAAAAATAGATCCTCGCACTTTGCAGCCTTCTGGACCGAAAGGCGCGGCAGGAGATACGATTCTTAACAGCCCGGGATGTCAACTTTGCGGCGGCGGATTTGGCAATCCGAAACTTTGGTCTTTTGAAATTGGAACCAAAATCCTTCATCGGGAAGCTCCAGAATATATTCGAGCAATTCCTGAAATTTTAGGATCTGTCAGCAGCGTTTCAACAATACAAGGATACTCTGTTGAAAAGGACACGTCATTTGATATTTCCGCAGGTTTGGATATTCGAGCAAAACATTATTTAGGCCGCAACGCCAAGAACGTCAATTTCTTCCTCGAATTTGAATTTTGGGGACTTAACGAATGGAACATGACCAACCGATATCTGTTTTACGGTCTGAACGAAGAAAATGAGCAAATTGTTGACGAAATGGAATACAAGGTTCGTTCCAGAGTCAATTCCTTTGAGCTTAATCTTCGCGTTCAGCCGCGTGGAACGCTCCACGATCGTATGGTTTACCTTCCCAACGGACGCGTTCAAAGACAATGCCGCCAGGGTTGGAGCGGAAACATGCTTGTCGGTATTCGATATTTCGATCAAAACGATTACGGTCTTTTGAGCAATCTTACAGAGGGGTACTCTTTTGATTGCGAAACTGACAACAATATGCTTGGTTTCCAGCTTGGCGTGGAGCTGGTTGATCAACACTGTATGTGGAACTGGGGTATAAACGGTAAAATCGCTCCGTTGTATAACTGGTCAGATCGTACGTATAACGCTTCATGGATGCCTAATTCCGTTAAAGCAGCGGAAGGACAGCTGGCAGGTTTGGCTGATGTCGGTCTTTGGGTGAACTATCGATTCAGCAAGCGTTGGACAGGGCGTTTCCAGTACAACATTATGTGGATTACAGGCGTTGCTCAGGCGACAAGCCAAATCGTTCAGGGCATCAATGATCGATATGCAATCGATAACGACACCACAGAATTCATGCAAGGTTTGACCCTGTCAATGGAATACGCCTGGTAAAACCCAATAAGCGTTCAGTTCTTTACGCTTGAAATAGAAAATAACGGCGAGAAGGTTTGATTCTTCCCGCCGTTTTTTATTGTTTCCAATACCGATATTACAGAGACAAAACGTATTCGCAAAGAGCTTCAATTTCTTCTTCTGTAAGCTGGACGTCCTGAAGTTCATGCTTTCCTTCTACGAACAGCTCTTTCATGGTAACGTAACGTCCGTCATGAAGATACGGCGCCGTTCTCCAGACTTCCAGCAGCGTAGGCGTGTCCCAGTCGTCGCGCTGGTCGAATTCCGCGCGGGTTTTGACGTTGTGCATTTGCATGTCGGTGTAGTATTCTCCGCCGTGACAAACGTCGCACTTGGCTTTCTTGAACACTTCTTTTCCTTTGAGGGCTTTTTCGGACAATTGACCGTTTACCAAATACGGACTGGGAACGGCTTCCATGGCTTCGATGAATTCGTCTATGCACTGAGCGTCTTCTTCCGGTCGAACGGCAAACTGAATGAACTGAATTCCCTTGCGGACGCAGGCGTGATGGTCAGGACGAATTCCGGAAATCATGGTCGGCGGGGTTTTATCTGAACGGAACAACGACTTGGCGTTTTTCGGGTTGCCCATGCCGTCGTTCATCAAGTCCCAGTTGAGGGCGTCAACGCGAGCGTTGGGGTGACACGTTGCGCAAGACTGCCATTGCTGGAAGCACAGCGAGGCGTCGCCGAAGAACATCTGTCCTTTACGAACTTTGCTCATTTCCTGCGGCGGTCCCAGTTCGATTTTGCCAGTGCAGCGTTTGGAGCGCAAATTGACGATGTCGATTTCATCCGAGAAGTACAGCGGCGTATACGCTTTGTTGTCTGTTACAACGATTGATCGAGGAGCAACGCCCTTAAGTCGGACGCGGTTTCTCATGCCAACCAAAAACGAAAGGTCGTTGGGAACGTCAGCCGCGGTCGCCGCCGTATAAATGCCGGCGTTTTCCGTAGTCTTTTCCGGCATCGCCAAGAGCTTTTCCAGCATCTTTTCGTTGTCGATAATGCTCATTTCAGACGTTCCGGAATGAGTTACCAGCAGAGTTTTGGAGTCTGGCGTGAAGGCGATTCCATACGGGTTGGCGGCGCCCAGGTCGATGTCGTCCAGAAGAACGACGTTCACAAGCTTTTTGGCTTCGACGTCAATAACCGCCAAGGCGTTTGTGTTCATCCAGCCGCGTTCAACCTGAGTGGTTGGCATTTGGTATCGAGCCAGAATATTGGTCGCGTAAGCATATTTGCCATCTGGAGATACGCGTATTTCATGAACGGACGAGCAGCCGTTAATCAGACGAATCGACGTTGCGGTATTGGTAGCGGTGTCGATAACGCCGATTTCAGATGCAACGTCGTAACCGTCAGCGCGATCGTTGGGAATAAAGTTGGCAACGAAAACCGTTTTACCATCAGGGGTTATATCGCATGAAACCGGTTCGCGAACAACTCCCACCTTGGCGATTTCTTTGCCCTGTTCCAGATCGACGACTGAAACGTTGTTGTTGAACTGATTGCAGACGTAAACACGTTTTCCGTCTGGAGTTAAGCATGGAGAGCAAGGGGTGTGTCCGACTTTAATCGCTTTTTCGACTGAGCCGTTTTCCGCCGACATGACCAGCAATTCGCCTTCCGGACGGGTTACGGTTACGTAAAGGGTTTTGTCGTCTTTAGATATGGCGATTCCTGTAGGCGTCGCGGGAGTGGGGAATTCGGCGGCAACGCTCTTGCCTGCCAAATCTACTTTGCTTACGGACTTGCCATCCATATTAACAACAAACAGGAAAGCTCCGTCTGAACTCTGACAAATCGAACATGGGCCTAAATAACGCGGCGTTTCTTCGCCCTGTGCCGAAAAGGACGAAATAGCTGCTGCAGCAAAGGTCAACAATAAAACAATGCGTTTCATGATAATAACGTGGTAAGTGGTTAGTGGAAAGTGGTAAGTGGTTAGTTTTAATGAAGCGCTTGCGTCCTAACTACTAAAAACTAACCACTGTCCACTGCTAATGGCTTTGTAGACGCTTATTTTGCTCTCATTATATAGCAATCTAAAATAAAAGTCGAGGGGAAACAGGAGAAATTATCAAAATTTTATGAAATTATCGGGGTAGGGAGTAGGGAATAGGGAGTAGGGAATAGGGAGTAGGGAGTAGGGAGTAGGGAATAGGGAGTAGGGAATAGGGAGTAGGGAATAGGGAGTAGGGAATAGGGAATAGGGAATAGGGAATAGGGAGTAGGGAGTAGGGAATAGTAACTATTTATTCTTGGAGCAATTTACTATGCACTATGCACTATGCACTATGCACTAAGTACTAAGTACTATGCACTAAGTACTATGCACTTTATTAATTATCTCTATACACCTGTTAAACTGGGCAGTCTAACGAAAGAATTATTTTTTTAATGATTTTCTCAATTTTGTCAATTGTATGGACGATAACTGTAATTGGTTCCTCTTGCTGTGAGGAAACCAGTAAACCAAATAGAATTTACAATCCGTTTTTGAACGTCAAAAGGAATTTGTCGTTCAAACCCAAAAGAAAGAGGTTTTCCACTATGAAACGAATCATCACATTGACAGCGATTATTAGTATCGCGTCCTTCCTGACGGGTTGCTGCTGCTATGGCCCGTACGGTTATAATTGCGCTCCTTGCGGACCTTACGGCGGCGCGTGCGACACCTGCCCGGCAACAGCGGCAACGTCAAGCGACTTGTTTACTCCATGTGGAGTTGGTGGCTGCGGCTATGGCGGCGCTTGCGGTCCGGTTTGCGGCCCGGTTTGCGGTCCGAACTATTGCGATCCTTGCTTCACCGGATACTATGGCTATCCATGCTGCCCGTTGCTGACGATCGTTTCCCTTCCGTTCCGCGTTGTGGAAGAGCTTTGGATGTGCGCCGTTGGTTATTGGCCCAATACTGGCTGCAGCCAGATTTACTGGGGTGAATGGAGCGACCCGCCCTGCCCCGATCCTTGCTGCTTTAACAACTACGCTGGACCGTGCTCATCTCGATATTGCGGCGCAACTGCCTGTCGTGGAACTGTTGGATGCAATTCCGGCTGCGCCAGCTGTGACGGCGGATACGGATATGAATATGGCGACGGCATGATTTACGACGGCGGCATGGACGGTGAAGTCATTATGGATTCAGCGGCTCCCACTCCGGCTACTCGCCCCGCCCCTGGACGTCCGCAAGTCATTCAGCCGACCCCGGCGCCCGCTCCTGGAACGTCAACTTCCAACTGCCGAAATTGCAGCCAGAATCGTCAGGCAGCCGTTCAGAATCCAACAACGTACCGCGCTGCGAAGACTGCTAACGGACCGATCCAGCAGATTCAATATCAGCAGCCGGTTCAGAGAACCTACGCTCCCGCTCAGCCTGGCAACGTGAACGTTCCCGCTGACGTAATGCAGCAACTGCCTCCGGGAGCTGTCATCGTCTCTGACGAAGTTGTATCCGCTCAGGCGACAATTAAAGCTGGCGGCGATTCCTACGCCCCGGTTCTGCCGAACTCTGCCAATCAGTGGAAGTCGGCTGCTGTTAAACGAACAGCGCGTTAATTAAAAAACGATTTGGGAAAACGGATTTTAGTTGCGAGTTGCGAGTAACGAGTTGCGAGTTTGTATCAGCTGTCGTTTCTCGCAACTCGCAGCTTTTTTATCATTAAACACAAACCATGAACGTCTTTGGAATCGGTACTGATATAACGGAAATCTCTCGCGTTGCGGACATGCTTGCCCGCCATGGCGATTCTTTTAAAAATTTGACCTTTACAGAGCTGGAAATCCGATACTGCGAAGGGCATAAAAATTCAAACGAAAACTATGCGGCGCGATGGAGCGCCAAAGAGGCGATTCTCAAAGCGTTGGGCACCGGCTATGCCGACGGAATCAAATGGCGAGATCTGGAAATTCGCAACCTGCTTTCAGGAAAACCGATTGTCGCTATCGGCGGACGAGTTTTGGAAATCGCCCGCGAACAAAACCTCTGTGATTTTCTCATTACCATGTCACATTGCAAAAAATATGCAACTGCAACGGCGATAATCATACAGGGCGACGAAGTCTACAGTGAGATAATTAAGAGTTAAGGCGAGCCGGGGCGCTCAAACCCCCGGAAGAACCGCGAGCGGTTCAATAATTACGAAAAAACGTATAGGGAATTTGGGCTCCCTAATTCCCTTATTGTCTTCCACAATAAACAAGCTAAACGCGACTCAGCGGCGCCAGTCGCGTTCTCATTCCTTTTCCCTCTTACAGGCTTTCCCGGAAGATAGCAAGAATTTCGTCTCGAGTCAGGATTTTGTATCCGCCTTTGAGAATGAGCGTAGCGTCGGCGAGTTGTTCCAGCATCGCCTCTGTCGCGCCCAGTTCTGTGATGTTCATCGCAACGCCGATCTCGCGCATCCACGCCTCAAAAGCTTTCAAGCCTTCTTCGGCGATCTCCGTCTCGCTCTTTCCGTCCGGATTTACGCCCCAGACGTTTTGAGCAAAGCGGACAAACCGCTTCAGTCCGTAAGGCATGATCAAACGATAGTACGGGAGCGAAACCGCTGACAGCGTCATTCCGTGGGTGGCGTCCGTCAGAGCGCTGACCGCCTGACCGAGCATGTGAACTTCCCAGTCGGTCGATTTGCCTTTCGCAATGAGCGTGTTGAGCGCCCAGGTAGCCGTCCACATGATGTTGGAGCGGGCTTCGTAATCCTCCGGATTTTGAATGGCAATACGGGAGGAAGGAATCAGCGAAAGCATAAGCCCTTCTGCGATATAGTCGCTGGTCGAGTCGTCTTCGCCGCTGAGATACTGTTCCAGAATGTGACACATGATGTCAAAGAATCCAGCAACCATCTGACGGCGCGGGACGCTGAACGTGAACCGCGGATTGAGAATCGCAAACTTCGGGAAGACGTCAGGACCGAAGACTTTCCCGATTTTCAGATTCGCATCGTGGTTGGTGATAACCGAGCCGCCGTTCATTTCGCTGCCTGTGCCGACCATTGTCAGAACGTCTCCGACGGGAATAATGCGGCAGCCTGGCTCCTCGAAACGAATAAAATACTTCTCCCATGGGTCTTCTTCACACCACGCAGAGACGCTGACGGCTTTGGCGTAGTCTATCGTAGATCCGCCGCCAACGGCGAGAATGAGATCGACGTTGTTCTCTCTGGCAAGAGCCGCGCCATGAAGCATTTTCTCCAGCGTCGGATTCGGCATGACCCCGCCGTCTTCGACAATCGTCTTGCCTGCAGCCTTGAGAATCTCGACGACCTGATCGTAAATGCCGTTCTTCTTGATGGACCCACCGCCATAGCACAGCTGAACAACGGGGCCAAAGGCTTTGAGTTCGTCAGCAAGAGCGTCCATGGCGTTTTCGCCGAAATGCAGTCTTGTCGGGTTATGGAATGTAAAGTTTCCGTTCATGATTTGTTCTCCGTTACAATAATTAATGGGTTAAGTGAATCTGATTTATATTCTAAATGGGGCTATCGACCGTTACGCTGTCTGCCGTTCAAATTTCAATCCATGTTGGCTCGTAAGCGATTTCGTATTTCTCGTCAACGCGGGCGACGTTGTAGATTTTGCTGGAACCGAAATCAACGCCGCCGTGCTGACCGGAATGGATGTGTCCGCAGAAAACGAAACGGGGTTGTTTCTGAAAAATCGCGTCTGCAAGCTCGTGCGAACCAAAATGCTGCGAATCGGTCTGAAGCGAGCAGTCGACGTCGCAATCCGGGATGAGCGGCGGAGCGTGTGTTACAAGTACGTCCAGACCGTCGGGAATCTTTGAAAACCGGTTTTTCAGTTCTTCATGCTCGGCTTCGAACGCCCACGTATGGGAAATAATCGGAACCCAGGGCGAGCCGTAGAACGTCACGCCGTCTATTTCCACGCCGGAATCAATGAGGAAATTCACGTTTGGGGAGAATTCGTAACTCCAGTCGTTTTCGACGTCCGGGAACAGCGTCTGAGCAATCGCGAAATAATCGTGGTTGCCGGGAACGACGACAAACCGGACGTCTGGATAGGACGCTGTCCACGCCTTGAACTTCTTGTTGATCCATTTCTTCTGGTCGTTGATGTGCCAGGGACCGCGTTTGCTCAATGGCGATATATCGCCCGCTATGACGACGACGTCCGCGCCTGAAGGATCCAGCCGCTCAAGATTTCCGTGAAGATCGGATACAGCCATTATTCGCATGAGTTCGTCTCCCTATTATCAAAAACGGGACTCTCAAATACGCGCCTTCTCGACCGTTACTTGTAATTCCGGATTCGGACGTCGATGGACTCGCCTTTGAGCAGTTCGGCGACTTTCTTAACGGGCGTATCAGAATAGTGGTACGGGAAAAGCGTCTTCGGCTTGATCGTCTTCGCCGCTTTCGCGACCTGTTCCGGGGTCATCGTGTACGGCTGGTTGCAGGGCAGGAAAGCCACGTCGATATCCTTCAGAGCCGCCATTTCAGGAATGACCTCCGTGTCGCCTGCAATGTAAATGCGGAGTCCGTCAATGGTCAGCACGTAGCCGTTGTCGCGTCCTTTGGGATGAAACTGCGTGTGTCCAGACGTCGTGTTATAAGCGGGAACGGCTTCAATCTGAATGCCTTTGGCAATCGTAAGACTTTCGCCGTTCTTAAGAGCTGTGCCGTTGCCGAGCTTCTTCTCAACGGCGGGATTAGCGATAATCTGAGTTCCGCTCTTCTTGAGCGCGGTTATAGCGGCGGTGTCACAATGGTCAAAATGCTCATGCGTGATGAGAATGACGTCCGCCTTCGGAAACGCCGAGTAGTTCGTCTGCGGTTCGAGCTTCACGACGGGGTCAACCTGAATCTCAAGTCCGTCGTACTGAATTCGCAGACTTGCGTGCTTGATCGCGGTAATTGTAACGGTTTTCCCGCTCTTTGTTTTGAACTCGTCCGTCTGAAAATTGCCGGATGCGCAACATCCTGTTGTAAATGATATTGTCATAATAATTGCTGCGAAATAGGGTAATGTTTTCATGGTTATTTTCTTTAAGGTTTGTTTTGGGACGGGACGCCTCACGCGAAGGTTTGTTGTGGGAGGGTTTGCCTCACGCAAAGTTCGCAAAGTCCGCGAAGTATTTTGGAGAGGGTTTGCCTCACGCAAAGTCCGCGAAGTTTTTTAAAGGTTGTTTACGATGCGTTCTATTCCGTCCTGGAGGGATGGCATCCCAAAGTTTATGACGAATCCGAGACGCTTGTCAAGGAAGCGAAGGTAGGTGAGGCATTGCTTGGCAAATACAGGTTCATTCCGGTTGACAGATTTCAACTCAACAATGACAGCCTCGTCCACCAACAGATCAACACGAAACATATTTTCGTACGTGATCTCATTGAATGTCAGTCCACAAGTCTTCTCCTCTTCGACAATATGACCCAGTCGCCGCAGTTCCGCCGCAAGGATAACGCGATACGCTTTTTCGAGCAATCCACTCCCAAACTGCGTATGAATCGCAAACGCAGAATCCAGAATGTCTTTTCCTATCTTCTCTATATCCATATTAATTATCCACTATCAAACCTTTGCAACCTTTGAGAGCAGCAAGGACTTAACAGTTTTAAAACTTTGCGAACTTTGCGTGAATTTTCTTTATCTGTACCGCAGTACTTAATGGAACATTTCAAAAATTTAAAACTTTGCGAACTTTGCGGACTTTGCGTGAGACCTTCTTGTCTGTATCACAGTATTTGACGGAATATTCCAACCTTTACGTCCTTTGCGTGTCTCAGTCAGCTCTGCAGTATTTAACGTTCTCGATTATTTCATTTCGAATTGTTCAATCGTGAACTTGCCGACGGCGTTCATGATTCCGCCGAACTTGACAAACGGTTCGGACGCCATGTGCGCCTTCAAAGCGGCTTCGTCGCGCCATGTCTCGCAGAAAAACAGAATGTCGGGACGGGTTCCGCTTTTGAACACGTCGTAAGCGACGCAGCCGTCCTGTTTGTTCGATTCCGCAACGAGTTCTTTGGCGGCGGCGAGGGCTTCCTCGAGACGTTCTTCCGTGGTTTGATAGAAACAGTTAATTCGAATCATTGTTATCTCCTTAAATATTGAATTCTCTCGGCTCTCTAATCAAATTTTAACCATCAATTAAATCGAGAGTCCGTTTCCAGGTTATGTTCAACGTCTTGGCAAAGCGCCGGTAATATCATGAGCGTGATACGGCTCTTCCAGGAACGCAACGTCTTCCGGCGTCAAAACAAGGTCGACAGAACGAACGGCGGCGTCGAAGTGCTTGGCGTTTGTGGCGCCGACTATCGGCGAGGCGACGCCTTTGGCGAAATGCCAGGCAAGAGCGACTTCGGACATGCTGACTCCCAGACGGTTTGCCAGTTGAGCGACACGTTCTATTATCTTCAGGTTGTTCTCTTTTTCTTTGCCGTATTTAGCTCGGAGAACCTTGTCGGTCTGAGAGCGCTTGGAGTCGCTGTCCCACTCCGGGCGAGTAAGATGACCGCCGGCAAGCGGAGAATACGGTATGAGCGAAACGCCGTATTGATTCGCTACTGGAATCAGGTCGCGTTCGTCTTCCCGGTAAAGAAGATTGTAGTGATTCTGAAGGGTTGAGAAAAGCGTCCAACCGTTTCTTTCCGCTGCAATCTGCAGGTTGTGAAACTGGTATCCGTACATTGCGCTGGCGCCGAGCGCTCGAACTTTTCCCGCCTTGACGAGAGCGTCCAGAGCCGCCATCGTCTCCTCAATCGGGGTCGAATAGTCGAAACGGTGAATCTGATAAAGGTCCAGGTAATCCGTTCCCAAACGAGCAAGCGTCCCGTCAATTTCGCGTTCAATCGCCGCCTTCGACAGATGTCCGTCGTTGAAGTAAACTTTAGAGGCGATTACAACCTTGTCGCGAGCAACTCCCAAATCCTTCAAGGCGCGGCACAGAAACTCCTCGCTTGTGCCATGAGAGTAACAGTTAGCAGTGTCAAAGAAGTTTACGCCGAGACTAATCGCATGACTAATCATGGCGGTCGTTTCTTCCTGCGGCAGCGTCCAGGGCTGAAAATCGTCTGACGCAACGCCGTAGGACATGCAGCCAACGCAAATTCGGCTGACTTCGATTCCGGTGTTTCCCAGTTTGGTATATTTCATGATTAACGATTCCTTCTGTTCTCAACCGTTTTTAGCGCAAAACAACGTCTTTTGTTATTGCAACTCCTTTTCCAGCGCTCTTGCCAGCTGGTCAGGACACGACGTTCCGTTTTGGCATTGAATCCCCTTGAGCATCGCGACGACGTCTTCCACCTTGCGTCCAATGACCAACTTCGCTACTCCTTGCGTGTTGCCAGTGCATCCGCCGATGAACTGGCACGCTGTTACAACGCCGTTTTCAACCTCGTATTCGATGCCAGTTGAACAGGTTCCGCGCGTCTGATAATACTTCATTGTTATTGTCTCCTTAAAAAGAGTGCGTCCATCGATAACTCCTTCCGCGGCTCTCGCTCCCGGAACGTCTGGACGAAAAACATTTTTAACATATCTTGAATTATACTACAGATCAAACAATAAGCAAGTGGGCAAAAAATTTTTGGAATAGATTAAACCTCGTTGACATCGTCTCAAAAGGTGGGTATAATATATAAAGTTGCGAGTAGCGAGTTGCGAGAGGATTCAAACGTGGTATTGACTCTCGCGATTTGGGCGAGGATTTTTGCCGCCTCGTAATTTATTTCCAATTTTTTATTTATAACTTAAATCCCATGAACAGACGTGAATTTGGAAGTCGATTGTTTCGCTTGACCGGGGCGGGAGTCGCCGCCGGGACGTTTTTCTCTGCGCCGTACGTTTTCGGAGACGAGTCGGACGAGTCCGCCGCCGTTTCCCAGTCGGAAATGGAATCCATCTACGAGGAAATCAAAACGCCGTACAAGTACGGGATTATTCTAGACAAGCTCAACGGTCAGCTGGTTGACTGCCCGTCGATTTTCCGGAAAGACGGCGTCTGGTATATGGTCTTCATTTCCATGACAGGCGGTACTGGTTACGAAACGTTTCTCGCCAAAAGCGACGATCTGATTAAATGGGAATATCTCGGTCCGATTCTCGCGTTTCCGCAGACGGGCTGGGACGCCTGGCAGGTCGCGGGATACGCCTCTTTAATTGATACGACCTGGGGCGGTTCCGCCGAGATTCAGCAGTACGACGGCAAATACTGGCTGACGTACTTGGGCGGACATCGCAAAGGATACGAACCTGACCCGCTGTCGATGGGCGTTGCTTACACAGATGACCCGACTGCTGCCAAAGAGTGGACGCGGTACGAGCAGAATCCGATTTTCTCCCCGAAGGACGAAGACGCCCGCTGGTTTGAGAAAACGACGCTTTATAAGAGTACGGTGATTTGGGACAAGGCGCAAACCCTCGGCGCGCCGTTTGTGATGTACTACAACGCTAAGCACAGCGGGGCAGAACGAATCGGCATGGCGATTTCAAAAGACATGCGGAACTGGACGCGATACGGCGCTGACCCGGTTATCGACAACCATCGCGGCATCTCCGGCGACCCGCAAATTGTGAAAATCGGCGACTACTGGGTCATGTTCTACTTCGGGGCCTTCTGGAAGCCGAAAGCGTTCGACACGTTCGCCGTTTCAAAAGACCTGGTTCACTGGACGAAATGGACGGGAACGGATTTAATCGCTCCCTCCGAACCTTGGGACGCGACCTACGCCCACAAACCGTGGTGCGTCAAGGTCGACGGCATCGTATACCATTTCTACTGCGCCGTCGGCAACCAAGGAAGAGCCATCGCGTTGGCGACGTCGAAGAAGATATAGGGAGTAGGGAATGGGGAATAGGGAATAGTTATAAGTTATTAGTGGTTAGTGGTTAGTACGCAAGCGCTCATCAAACTTACCACTTACCACTTACTACTTACCACTCCCTACTCCCTACTCCCTATTTCCTATTCCCTGACTATCTCCAACGACCATTCCAGCGTTTCGAGCATTTCGTCGAGGTTTGCCCATTCGACAACGGCATGAGGGTTGTGGGAGCCGGCTGTTAAATTGGGAGTGGGAAGCCCCATCTCCGTCAGGCGGGAACCGTCTGTTCCGCCGCGGACGATTTGTCGAATCGCGGTTCTGCCCAGTTTCGCCAAAGCGTTACAGGCGCGGTCGACCGCTTCCGGGCGTTCTCTTAGTCCATCGCCCATGTTGCGGTACTGGAATACCGTTTCGACGTCTGCTTTCATGCCGGGGAACGGCTCGATCGCCTTGGCGGCAAGCTCTTTGAGCCAGTCGGCGAAAACGGCAAGCTGGGGCGTGTCGAAGGCGCGGAGAATCAGCCGGACAACCGTCTTTTCGCAGTTGCCGGAAATGTCGACCGGGTGAACGAACGGCTCTCGATTTTCCGTCGTTTCCGGGCTGACGCCGTCTTTGGGCAGCAAGTCAATAAAGGCAGAGACGCCTTTAATCGCGTTGACCAGTTTCCCCTTTCCAATGGACGGGTGAATGTTGACACCGTGGAATGTAACAATCGCCATGTCGGCGGAGAAGGTTTCGACGTCGATGCCGTTGGTTCCTTCCGAGTCGAGCGTATAGGCGAAATCGCACTTGAACCTGTCCAGCTCGATATGGTCTGCGCCTCTGCCGATTTCTTCGTCAACGGAAAAGCACAGACGAATCGTTCCGTGGGGGAAGTCCGGGTTGTCGAGCAGGAACTTCGCCATTTCCATCATGACAGCAACGCCGGTTTTGTCGTCGCCGCCCAAAAGGGTCGTTCCGTCTGTTACAATAATCGTTTTGCCAACGGCGTGGGCGAGTTCGCTGTTCTCGCTGAACGCAATCGTTTTCCCGGAGTCGCCCAGGACGATGTCGGAGCCGTCGTAATTCTCGATTACGCGAGGACGAACAGGTCCCGTCGGAACGTCCGGCGCGGTGTCGACGTGAGCGCAGAATCCAATTGTCGGACAGGGCTTGTCGACGTTGGATTCAATAGTCGCGTAGACGACGCCAAACTCTGACAGGAAGACGTCTTTAATCCCCAGTTCCTTGAGCTGGTTGTACAGCAGCCGGGAAAGGTCAAGCTGACGTTCCGTGCTGGGCGCGGACGGCGAGTCGTCACAAGACCCGGTGTCGATTTGTACGTACTGCAAAAATCTTTCCAGCAAGCCGGATCGAGTTTCGACGGAAAAGCTCATTTTTGAGCCTCCTTGACGCGGACGTAGCCCATGTGGAGTTCGTAAAGAATCTGGTCGAACATCTTTTCTTCTTCGGGTGTTTTATTATTCTTGGTCTTTTGGTCGATAATTTCGACGAGCGTAATAAAATGCTGCGCCAAGGGCAGATTGACTTCACTTTTTTCCTGTCCGGGAATGTTCAGAATTCCCATGGCAACCATCGCTTGAGTGGCAAGCATGGAAACAAGAGTCTGCAAGCTCGCTTCGGGTAATTGTTCGTTTGACATATCCTTTTGTTCCTTTCTTTAAAATGATAATGAATTTTTATAGTTGCGAGTAGCGAGTTGCGAGTTGCGAGATGATTTTCTTCCGGGGGCTTACGCACCCCGGCTTGCCTAATTGCTACTCTCAACAACGCTCTTAATTCTGCCCTTCTCCAAAACCGTTGTAATTGTATCGCCCACGGACAATTCGTCGGCGGAACGGACAACGTCGCTGCGGTTATTGAGTGTAACAGAATAGCCTCGTGCGAGGGTTTTCAGGGGCGAGAGGGACTCGACTTTCACCGCCGTCTTTTCCAGCTGCGCCGTTTTGTCTTTGACGCAGGCGTCTGCTGATCGGCAAAGCCGCTTTTCCAGGTCGTCCAGCTGCTGCGCTCTGAACAGAACGCCGTCGAGCGGGTTAGTAAACACCCGGCGGGATTCGATATTCTCCAGCCACTGAACAGCAAGTTGAAATCGGCTGTTGAGCGCGGATTTGAGCTGAGCAGTATACTGACGCAAGCGCTGCTGCATTGCCGTCGTGTCGGGAGAAACCCGCTGGGCGGCGTCGGTAGGCGTCAAAGCGCGAACGTCCGCGGCGAAGTCCGAAAGCGTTACATCGACTTCATGTCCGATGGCGGAGACGACGGGAATCTTTGACGCTGCAATCGCTCGAACGACGATTTCTTCGTTGAACGTCCAGAGGTCTTCCGGCGACCCGCCGCCGCGTGTTACAACAATCACGTCAACCGGGTCGTTCATTCGGTTGAGAGCCTGGATTTGAGCTGCGACTTCCAGGCTGGCGCCGTCGCCCTGCATTTTCGCTGGGGCGATAAGGACATTAATCCCTTTCCAGCGCAGACGCAGAGTTTCCAAAAAATCGTGCAGCGCCGCCGTTCCCACGCCTGTTACAACGCCAATTCGACGAATGTCGCGGGGAATCGGTCGCTTGCGCCGGTCGTCGAAAAGCCCTTCTTCCGACAGTTTCTTGAACAGTAATCTATATTCCCGCTGAAGCCGTCCTTCTCCCCGCGGTTCCGCATGGTCGATGATAAGCTGATAGCGTCCGGACGGAGGGTAGACGTCAATTCGCCCGCGGCAAAGGATTTCCATGCCGTCTTGAAGGTCAAAGTTGATTTTAGACGCCGTCGACCGCCAAATTACAGCGCCGACGACGCTTGTTCCGTCGCCGTCTTTGAGCGATAAATAAACGTGCCCGGCGGAAGAACGAGACAGACCGGAGACCTCGCCGCAAACCCAAACGTTTGACAGCTCGCGACCCAGGACGTTTTTAATAATTTCGTTGAGCTGCGTTACAGAAAGAACGGGGGGATTTTGACTTTCTTTCATTCTTCGCTTTCCGTAACAGAATTCATTTGTTCAAGAAATTCAATAGCAGGGGGAAATCCTGCGTCGGCGGCTTTGCGAAGCCAGTCCATAGCCGCTTTTTCGTCCGGTTCGAGACATTCGCCTTTGGCGTACCACAAAGCCAGATTGAACATTGCTTCCGGAAAACCGTTTTCAGCGGATTCCAGCCACCAGTGCATTGCAATCATCGGATTCTTTTCGACGCCAATGCCATGCAAATACAAATATCCCATCTGATTTTGAGAAGCGGCGTGCCCATGCTGAGCGGCAACCTCAAACCATTTCCTGGCAGCGTCGTCGAGCTGTGGAACGCCGCGTCCTTCCAGATACAGACGCCCTAGAGCAAACTGAGCGTCGCCGTCCGCCTGCTGAGCCGCTTTGAAGAACCATTGCGCCGCTGTTTGAGGATTTTCTTCAACGACCAGCCCGCTGTTGTAACAAACGCCCAGGTCGTACTGAGCCATTGCAACGCCATGATTTGCTAACTCTGTTATTTTGTCTATGTCCGGCGAATCGCCATTCATCGGCGTTGAATAGACGTCTGCAGAACAACAATCGCAGTCATGGTCGCGACGCTCATGATGACAATGTCCGCAAGAACAGCCCTCCGGGTGACAATGGTTATGTTCCGAGGACTTCGGAGAGCGTCCCTTGCTGTTTTTGTCCGTTTTACGCGTCGTTTTTTTGCTCATTCTTTGTTGCGATTAAGATAAATCAGAAGGAGTTGTCTTGAATTTCGCATCCGTCTCCAGATGACAAAAGACGATCGAAAACGCTATACACAGACGCGCTGCCGCTGGTATCGATTGTATCCGACAACCAATGCACTGAACCGTCGGCAAAACATGTTGTTACGCCGCCCGCATGAGACGAACGCGTTGTCGCCTGCGTATTGGCAGCCTTTGTTCTGATTGGCATCTTCAGGTCGTACAATTCTTCGGCGGAATAATCTGAACCTAATGATGTGAAAATCTGGTCGCCAACGCCGCCCTTGTTATTTCTGTCTCTGGCGTTAGGACCTTTGTCATACCCTTCTGATCGGGTGGTCAGATTTGTCCCTTCGTCCCAGCCGCAGGCGGCAATAGCGCTGGCGCCAGGACCGCCTAACGCCCAGGTTCCGCGCGGATCGGCAGACGTAACGCCCGCGCGCAGTTCCGCCAGTAAAATTGTGTTGCTGGCTCCGTCGGTAATATCTGTTATTCTTAAAGATTCTCCAGGCCCCATTACGCCGCGGTTGCTGGGAACAGACCAGTTGCTTCCGTACAGGTATTTAGGCTGTTTAAGCCCCATATTTGCGCCGTAATTGCAGCGAGCGCCGGTAAACGACGATTTTCCCGATACATAAATCACCCCGTTTGCCCCAGCGTCTGACGGACAGAGAATTGAAGGAATAATAGTTTCCCGGCACGATTTCATCGTGATAGAGCCGTCTTGAGTACTGGTAACAGATTGGTCGATAGTTTTTTTAATCTTTGTGCTGTATGCATTTTTGTTGAAACGATCAGGGCGCATAAGATTATAGATGTCGTCATACAAAGCTGCCTGTTCAATGTTGGGCAAAATTCGAACGACCCAGTTTTCCAGAACATTGGACTCGCCAGGGGAATCATAAGGACTGCCAGAATCCGCTTTAAAGTTCATGGCGGGAGGCAAGCCCTGGTTTTTTTGTTCATAATTCAGAAGCGCCGTTGCCAATTGTTTGATATTATTGCTGCATGTTGACTTTCGAGCGGCTTCGCGTGCGGCGTTGACAGCGGGAAGGAGCAATCCAATCAACACGCTCATAATAGCAATTACAACCAACAGTTCAACCAACGTAAAAGCGTTTTTATTTCTCATAATGTTCATTCTTTTATTGCAAGTCATGATAGACGTCTAAAAATTCCGTTTATATTAGAAATCCGCGCTGTTAACCGAATAACCGTCACAAGGCAGCAGGAGTTTATCCCAGTCGCCCAAATGGTCGGCGTCCGTTCCAACGGAGATTCCGTCCGTAATCCAGTGAACAGATCCATCGCAGAACGCCGTTTGAACGCCGCCGGGATGAGAGGAACGCGAGGTTGCCTGAGTGTTTCCGTTAGTTTCTCCATCATAGCACTGCATCCCCATAAGAAGAAGCTGATCGGAGTCAACCAGTTCCTGAACTTTAGCGCAGCCGTAAATGTCGTCTGCGTTGTTTCCTTTTGCATTTGGACCTTTTGAGTCGCCATTATACCCGCAGCAGGCAATTGCGCTTGGACCGGCGCCGCCTAAAGCCCAGGTTCCGCGGCTGTCAATGCTGATTACGCCCGCGCGCAGTTCCGCTATCAAAATCGTATTGCTGGCGCCGTCCAAAATCTGTTCCGATTTCATGGATTTTCCTGGCCCCATCACGCCATGTTTCAGGTTGTCAGACCATTTATCATATAATTCATGAGCGCCCCACGGCCCCATATTGGCTCCATAGTTGCAGCGAGCGCCCGTAAAAGACGACTTAACGGATTCATATTTGTTTCTGTTGTTTCCGTCTGACGGACACAGAAACGCCGGAATTACCGTATCTCGGCAGGTTTTCATTGTAATGGTGGCATCCAATTGGGTTGTACCAATTTTAGGCGTAGCGTTGTCTGTCTCCACATTAACATTGGCCTGTTTGAGCATGCCATTCATATCGTCAAACAGCACCTGCTGATCCAGGAACGGCAGAGCGAGTATAATCCAGTTAGCGCGAACATCGGTTTCTTTGAATACTTTATTATTCTTAAAGTTTGACGCCGGCGGAAGAGCTTGAAACTTGCCTTCATAGCTCAGGCAGGCTAACGCCATCTGCTTGATGCTGTTAGAGCAGGAAGACCTTCTTGCCGCCTCGCGCGCCGCATTGATTGCCGGAAACAACAAAGCAATCAACACGCCCATAATCGCGATAACGACCAACAATTCGACTAACGTAAACGCCTTGCGAAATGATTTGCGCTCCATTTCGATATTCACAAATTTACTGTTCATTCTGTCTCTCTGAGTATTTGATGAATACGCCCGAATTTAGGCGTTAAAAAATGAAAATCTGTTGAATATAAATCGCTCGTCCCAATTAGAACATATCGCCTTTGATGGTTTGCTGATCGTTGGAAAGAATCAGTCTGTCCCAAACGGTCATATATTGGGCGCGAGTGTTCATGTTTTTGATATTTGCTTCGTCCTGGTTGCCAGCACACTGAACGGAATCCGAAATCCAGTGAACGGAACCGTCGCAAAACGCGGTCTGAACGCCGCCGGCATGAGAGGAACGAGTGGTTGCCTGGTCGCCTCCGGATGAGCTGGTGTAACAGGGCATTTTCAAACGAGGCCTGCAGTTGTCGCTGTTGCACCCCCAAATGTCGTCAGAATTAGTAATCAGACAGTTGGGACCGTAGTCGTCTCCCCACCAGGCGTTGCACGCGGTAATACTGGAGCCTGGAATTCCAATCGCCCAAACTCCGCGGGAGTCGACGCTGTTCATACCAGCTCGCAGCTCGCTGAGCAAAATTGTATTAGACGCGCCGTCTCGAACGTCCGCCTGACCAATACTGCGATGGATCCCGGAAACGCCTCTGTTATGGGTATAGCCCCAGTTTCTGGCGCCGTCGTTATTAAATGGATAAACTCTGGCAAATCGCGCGCCCATGTTGATTCCATAGTTGCCTCGCGCGTATTCGCGACCGTTGGCGCCAGACGGAGAAAACTTGTTTCGAGCTGCAAGGTCGCTTGGACACAAAAGCGTTTCCAGCACCGTTGCCGTGCAATCCATAATGCTGATTTCTCGACCGTTCGCCAACTCTGTTTTTAACGTTGTATTGGCAATGTCCTTGTTGGCGTTTGCTTTATCTCTATCGTTGAAAAGCGTCTCGATATCGTCATACAGACCCTTCTGGTCAATATGGGGAAGAATGAGCATTACCCAGTTCTCGCGAATATCCACGGTTGTAATACCGTTAGCAACATTGATGTTGGGCAGCACTTCCACTGCAGGGGGAAACACCCTGTAGGTATTGTCGTAGGTAACGCAAGCCAGCGCCAGCTGCTTGATATTGTTGCCGCACTGAGAACGACGCGCCGCCTCTCGCGCAGCGTTAATCGCCGGGAGCATAAGCGACATCAAAATGCCAATAATTGTAATAACAACAAGCAGTTCAATGAGCGTAAAACCTCGATGGCGCGTTGTTGGGCGCTGTGATTTGTGAGAAAACATGTATTTGTCTCCTTAAAAGTTTTAACTGTCAGTTCAAATGACAATGTAGTTTTGCCCTAACTACTTAAATCAACCTGTTTTTATCTTTAATATTTTACCTATCATATTATCCACTATTTTAGAGATAATTTGAAGGGGGGAGTCTTCCTATTTTCCAGATTTTTTACGATTTTTTCGAAAATAACCGGATAAACCGCCAAATTTTCCAAACAGAAAAGCGCAAATCAGAGACAACCAGCCCCCTAAACTGATTACAGCGCCTATGTACACGCTTTTTGGAGAGAACTGAAAAGTTGCCGTCCAGCCATCGGAATCCGGCGCGTCAAGCGTCAAAAACAGACCGTCGGATTCATAAACCCGGGCGGGACGCGTCTCCAAACGCCCATCTGCCGTCGTTTTGGCAAGCGTTGCCTTCCAGCCGGGATAGTACGCTTCCGGAATCCGAATTTGGGAAGACGGACGGCAGACAACGGAAAATCGGTTCGTTCCCTGCCAGACGACGGCATTTTCATAATCGGAATTCGTTTGATAAGAATCGTTCTTTTTATAAATAATTTTCTCGCCGTCGAACGTCATTGTTTGTTCACAAAACGGCTTTTCCGAAGCAATTCCTCGTTGACGCCCGTCTCGAAGAAATTGAGCGTAGTTTTTCAGCATAAACGTCCCGCCGTATCGCATAGTCGTAACATGCTGATATAAGCCGTTATAGGCGTAGAATGAATCGCTGTTCCACTGCGCCAGTTCCGAATCCCGATTTGCAGAACTGGTTTCTCGAAACGCCGTCGGCAGCCAGTTGTTTCCCTGCTGACAAATCCGCCGGCATGGTTCGTTCCATTGGACGGCTTTTGAATCAAATACAGACGCTGGAACAGGCGTTAATAAACGATTTGAAAATATACTTAAATCCAGTAGAAAAAGGATTACAATAATTGTCGCGTTTAATTGTCTGTTGCTTTGATTCTTTAGCAAACAACAAACGGCTATCAGCAGAAACGCCGACACAAATTGCAGAGAAAACGTTGATATGTCCTTTGATTCCCCCTGGTACGGTCCGTACTGAACGTTTGATAATCCATTTGTAATATAAGGAAGAACGGTCGGAGCAATAAAATTCCATGCGATTATTGTTATCGCCGTTACACCCAGACAGACAACTATTCGATATCTGAATTGAGAATCGTTCCACAGCCGATCCCAGCCGTACGCGGACAGAACGCTAACGCCCATTGCGGCAACGGTCAGCCATTTAGCCGGATAGCGAAACATTCCGTAACCGGGGAAAATCGACGTCAAAAGCCAGTACAGCCCGCCCCAGCCGGAAGAAACGCTTTTCGTATAGTCCATCCCTGTCCAGTACCCAATCGTTTGGATCAGATATCCGACAGAAAATCTTCCCATAGACGCCAACAACGCCAGAACGATTATCCAGCTAATCCAAACGCGGCGGCTGTTGGAACGACAGAACGTCACGCTCAAGCACGCCAGAAAAAACGGGACGGTTCCCATATAAAGCGACGGAACCCAAAAGGCGGCGTCCGAGCCGGGCAGCGCGTCAATCCAGCGCTGATATACCGGGAATTGACGTCCATAAACTTCCGGAACGGCGAACTCTAAAATTCGCCATGGGGGAACGCTGAAAGCGTATCGCGTTTCCTCTGCCGCAACAGAATTTTGGGGATCGCTCCGGTCGCTGTTACGCGTTAATTCCGCCGTTGGCAGAATTTGTACGGCAGACAGGATAAAGCCGCAAATAGCAATTCCCGCTAAAACCAAAACGGTTTTGAGTATAGAACGACCGTCTTTAGCTTTTTTCCAGAAGTTTAACGCAAGTATCAACGCTAACAATAACGCCAGAATTCCCAGATTGTACGCGGTTTGAACGTCTCCGCCGAGCGTCATTAACGCCAAAACCATTCCCGACAAACAGACGTACCGTAATCGCCGGGTTCGCAATGCGCGTTCGATTCCGTATGCGCCCAACGGAAGCCAGGCGGCTGAAACCAGATACGGCAGGTTCGAGTACTGGAATAGGACGATTCCCCCAAAGGCGTATGAAATCGCGGCGATTATTCCTGCGCCGACAGAGCGTCCCCAGCGTCGAACGAGAAAGAACGTTGTTCCCGCAGCCAGAATTACGTGACAAATTATATACGCGTCAAACGCCAGCCAAGCGGGAATCGGCAGAGCCAAAATCCAGGTCGGCGGATAGAATAACGCCGTTGTCGGGTTCGCCGCCAGCGGAAACCCCATATTCAAATACGGCGTCCAGAACGGAAGTTCGCCCGCCTGGAAACAGCTGTGAAGATACAAAAAAAGCGGATAATAGAAATGTGACGCGTCTCGATATCCGAGAACGGTTCCCGGACTAAATATCAAGCAGGAGAAGACCAGCGCCGTCGTTAAAAGAACGAGCGCCGTCAATAGTGCATAAACGACTGCGCTCTGTTTATTCATGCCGCCTTGCGTTTGCCAAATCGCTTGAATGTCTGAAAAACAACGGATACAAACAGACCAATCAATCCTGCGATTATCAGCGATTTTCCAGGGTTGATCAATGTGGCGTTGTGCATGATTTGCGACCCAAACACCAGTCCGACTCCGCAAATGCTCATTCCAACGCTCAGACTCAGCAGCGGGCTTTTGATCTGACCCTTCTTTGGCGTTTCAGCCAGCAACTTCGGAGTTAATTCGTCCTCAGATTCCTCTGAGGAAGAATACTCTGCGTCGTCAAACAAACCGTTTTGAGACGACGTTCTCGAACGACCAAGCGTTTCAAGAGACGACCCTGTCGATTGAGACCCGGAAAACGAAAACAAATCCTGCGGCATGAATTCGACTTCTTTCATGCTTTGCGAATAGCAATCGTCTTCTTCTACAAAAGGCGAACCTGTATAGTCCATGTGTTCCGTCGCGCCCCACGATTCGGAATTCACCTCTGCCTGATTAATGCTCTGAGAGTACAAATCCGCCAAAGGCGTGGGAGAAATGCGATTGGGAGGAGACGTCTGAAACCGCCGAAACGGATCGGATGCGTTTTCGTCGGACTTCGTCTTCTGCCTGGATCCTGTTGAAGCGCGGCTATCTGCGCTCCAAATCCCTGAAAGGCAGTCCTCCGCCCTGGAATCGATACGAGTAATATCGTCTTCTAAATTCCATGCGGTTATCTGAGACCCGGTCAGACAGGAATTCCAATCGCCAGAATACATGCTTTCAGCGCTCATTATACACCTTAGCCTTCTTGCTATAATGCCCAAATATCTTTCGACTATTGTAAGTATCGGAATTTCAGACGATAAACTATAGCGATTCTAACGATTATTTCGGCAGACGACAACGCGATTTAAGCCGGCGAAGTCCTTAACCGTCTTGATATATGTTAAAGCAGGGCTTTTAGATAGAATACTTAAAACTTGATCATGGATTATCGGGCTGAGTTCAAATAGAAGCCAGCCGCCCGGTTTGAGTCTGTCAGGCGCCTGAACCAGCATTTTTTCGATTAAATCCGTCCCCTTTGGACCGCTAAAAAGAGCAGTCGCCGGCTCGAAATCCCGAACGGAGGCGTCCAGCGACTCGCGTTCTTCCTCGCCGATATATGGGGGGTTGCTGAGAATAAAATCAAACTTTTCCTCTGGTTTGATTGCAGAAAACAAATCTGAATATCGAAATTCGATTTGCTCGTTGACCGAATGAAGCTGAGCGTTTTGTTTTGCAACCTCCAAAGCGGGTTGAGAAACGTCAACCGCAACAAACCGACACGAGGGCAATTGCTTCGCCAGAGTTATCGGGATGATTCCGGAACCCGTTCCGATGTCGAGAATTTCCAGCTTGACGTCTTGAAGAGGATTGGCGCGAGGGACAAATTTTATATACGTCTCCCCCGTTTCGGAGTCCGTTACAGTATCCTCTGACGACTGATCTTCCGCCGCCGTTTCATTTTTCGACTCTTGCAGTTCTCCCAGTTCCTGCTTTTTAATGATATCCAAAGTCTCGATAATCAGATGTTCCGTTTCCGGACGGGGAATGAGCGTATCCGGGGTAACCTTGAACGTCAACGAATAGAATTCCTTTTCGCCGATTAGATAAGCCGTCGGCTCGCCCGCGGCGCGGCGTTTGACGAAGTCTCGATATTTCGCCCGGACTTCGTCAGACGCCGTTTCCATGAACCGCGTATACAGCCCAATTCGTTCGCATCCCATCGCCGCAGCCAGCAATATTTCAGCATCCAGACGCGGCGTGTCAACTCCATGCTGGGCGAAATAATCGGCAGTCCATTTTAATAGACGTCCAACAGTCCAGACGTCTTGCTGGTCAGGCATTGCTTACGGAGGGCGGGTATGTTTATGGAGGGCGAGTATTACCCGCCAACAAAAAAATATTTGATTTCGCGGACAATGTCCGCTCCCCGGGGGTATTACCCGCCTAAAAAACTTACATTATTACTATTTATCGCGGACAATGTCCGCACCCCAGAAACAATTACTCAATCTTTCCAACGATCCAGTTTTCGCAGCCGGATTCCTTCAGGGAATCGCGAATGGCGTCAACGGAAGCGGGATCGGCAATAACGACCATTCCCAAACCGCGATTGAACACGCGCGCCATTTCGGCGTCTTCGACTTCGCCCAGCTTCTGCAGCCAGTTAAACAGAGCCGGAACAGGCCAGGAACCTTCTTCAAAGACCGCCTTAAGTCCTTCGGGAATGATGCGGTCGACGTTTTCCTGCAGTCCGCCGCCGGTGATGTGCGCCAAACCATGAACAGACGGCGCGATCGCGTTGTTATCCAGAAGTTTTCGAATCGGCTTGACGTAAATCTTTGTAGGCGTCAGAAGGGCTTCGCCAACCGTCTTGCCGAGTTCTTCGACGTAGTCGGTAACTTTCAAGCCGGCAGCTTCAAAGACGATTTTTCTCACCAGCGAGAACCCGTTGGAATGCAGTCCGGACGATGCGATTCCAATAGCGACGTCTCCCTTGACGATTTTTTTGCCGTCGATGACGTTCTTTTTAGACGCAACGCCGACGCAGAATCCCGCCAGGTCGTATTCGCCGGGAGCGTAAAGATCCGGCATGATAGCGGTTTCTCCGCCCAGCAGAGCGCTGTTAGCCTGAACGCAGCCGTCGGCAATGCCGGAAACGATCTGCTCCAGCAGCGGCGGGTTGTCTTTATCCATGGCAACGTAATCCAGGAAAAACAGCGGTTCCGCGCCGCAGCAAATTGCGTCGTTAACGCTCATGGCGACCAGGTCAATTCCGACCGTGTCGTGCTTGTTCATGAGCGTTGCAACCTTGAGCTTCGTTCCAACGCCGTCTGTACAGGAAATCAAAACCGGGTCTTCGTAGTTCCGACGCATCAGCGGAGAACTGTAATCCAGAGAAAACAGCCCTGCAAACCCTTGCGGGAGTTTCATAACCCGGGGCGAATTGGTTTTTTCCATCAGTCCCGGCAGGCGTTTCATAGCCTGATTGTATACGTCCAAATCAAGTCCAGCGTCTTTGTAGGTTAATTTTGCCATGGCGAATAAGTGGGTTGAAGTTCCGGTTGCCGATCTTTAGCCGCGAGAACCCAGGTTCTGTGAACTGTAATCGACTAAAGAATAACCATCCAAACCGTATTATCGCATAAAGCCAGAATAATTCAAGGACGGGGGGAAATTATATCCCGCTTTCTTGAATTCCGAGGGCGCACGCAAATTTTTCCGGCGCTCAATAGAGTTTTGACTCTGCAAAAACGTCTGATATAATACGTCGCGATAGCGGCAGCGGACGCAGTCCGCCGCATAGTCCCGAAGGGACGTAACTCT
>JAFZAL010000179.1 GCA_017557195.1 Thermoguttaceae bacterium
CACCTGAGCGTTGGAACAGCCCAGCATGCCGCGGAACACCTGTCCGCCGCGTCCGCCGACGCCAATCGCGCCGATGTTGACGCGTTCGGAAGCCGCCGCCTTTTCGTCGTCTCCAAGGCAGGAAGAAGGAATCAATAACGGGGAACTGACGCCAGCGGCTGCCAGGAATTTTACAAAGTCTCTTCGTTTCATAATTGGATAATTAGTCAGTGGTTAAAGGATGTTGGTTAATGGTGTAGGCAATAGGCAGTAGGCAGTAGGCAATAGTTTTTGAGCGGCAAGCTGGCTCCCTATTGTAGAAGTTTTTTCAAGTTTAATTACGAGGGGAAAACCTTTTTTGAAAAAAGGGTTCTTCCCCTCAAACTCCCCTTTCCAAAAAACTTTAATAAGGGGAGAATATAAAGTATGAACATCGTAAACCAATCGGCGCGAATCCGTTTAATCCGTAAAATCCGTGTGCGGACTGACCCGCTCACAACCAACGAGCGGAACTTCCGATCTCGCAACTCGCAACTCGCTACTCGCAACTATTAAAAGTGCGCGATCGCCGCGTTCGGGCAGGCGGTTTTCATGTTGGGGGTTAAGTCCGTGGAAATCTTGCCGGTTACAAGCAGGAGCAGGTCGCTGGAAACGTTTTGAATAAACGGGTTGTCCCATTGCTGCGGTCCATGTCCAAAGGCGGAATAGGCGGAAACGCCCTTGCCCTCTTTTCGCGCCCAGACGACCGGGAACGGCGGACGGCTGTAACAGTCGCCTTTCATCCCTTCCGTGTTGAGCGTCAAATAGACGTGCATGTCCGGGTTGAGGTTTTTCAGACAGTACCATTCTTCAAAAACTCGATATTTCTTTTCGGGAATGGCTTTCAAATACGGCAGCTCGACCGGGTCGGCAAAGACAACCTCAGCTTCCTGTTGCGGTCCGTGGATAATAAACTGCCCACCGACCAGTTTGGTAAACGGAGTAATAATTTCCACCGGGTCGTTGGCGTAGGTTTCCTCCGTCGCTTTGCTGACGTACGCCGTTCCGTTACAGCGCCACGAATCGGTCGTCGGATGAAGCGACAGCAGCCCAACTCCGGCGCGAACGGCGTCGACCAGCTTTTCCTGCGTCCCCGCTGGAACCGGGTTGCCGGGACAGCGCGGGTTGCGGACATACAGGTCCCCGCTCGTATACAGAATAATCGCACTGTACTGCGTCAGGTCTTCCGCAAAGACGTTTCCGTCTTTCGTACAAACGACGTCGATACCGTTCTTCTCGCCGAACGCTTTGAAAAACGACCCACATCTACCGGGCTTGCCGTCGATGTCGCGAGTCGGCTCGTGAATGTACCCGGAACTGTAATCGTAGTACAGAACTTTCTTTTTAGGCTCTTGAGCCAGCAGCGGAGCGCCGAACGCCAGCGCGCTGGAAAGAGCCATCCATTTTAAAAATTGTCGTCGTTTCATGATAATGTCACAATTACTTGCTTACCGCCTTGACCTGTTCCGGCGTCAGCGCCCAGCTGTAGATTCGAGCGTAGGCAATTGAGCCGGGGAAGAAGAACTCGCCGGTTCCTCTGCCGGAAATGTCGGAGCCGATGCAGAACGCCCGACTTTGCGGGTTAGCGGTAAACGTAATCTTGCCGGGAACCGCTTTTCGCGCCTTTTCCACCCCGTTGAGGTACAGGACAACCGTTTTCCCGTCGTAGACGCACGCGGCGGTATAGTATTTGCCCTCTTCAATGGGTACGCCGACAATCTGGTATTTGTTGTCGATGTGAATCCAGACGTTGAGAATCTTTTTCTCGCCGTCGACGCTGAAATTGAACCCGCCCGTCTGCGTGTTGCCAAAGAGCGTCATGGGACGCGGCTCCATCTTTTCCAGCTTGAATTTGGCGGTATAAGAAATAGCGTGTGTCAACCGGGAATACTCTTCCTCGGTGAAGCGGACTTGGCAATAGTTCGTCGCGCCGTCAAAGGCGGCAACGACACAGCCGGCGGCTGCGTCTGTTACAAACGAGGGCGAACCGACAACCTCAACCGCCTTTTGCGTCTTTCGCAGGTTGACAGGCGCATTGACCGGACCGTCCGGGGTGAATGAGACGTTCAGGACGTTGGCGTCCGGCTTCTCTGCGTTCTGGTCGACGCATTCTTCCGGATCGGCGGGCGTGGAAAACGTCCCTTCCAGCTTCTTTTCCGATTCCATTCCAAAACAGTTAAACGCTGTAACAGAGAACTTGTATTGAGAATTCCAGTTCAGATTGTTGAGCGTAACAGTCAGCGACTCCGGCATGACGTTGTAAAAGTACTGAGACCACTCGTATTGACTTGGTTGAACAATCCACTTCTCAGCGTCCGCCGGAGCGGTTTTGTCGCGCCGGGCGATGTCGATTCTGTACGAATGGACGATGCTCTCGTGAACGTCCCATTTCGCCTGGGGGAACGCGATTGTTGCGCTGACGGGCGTTGTATTTACAACGGTTGCCGCAGAGTCGTCCGCCCAGTGCGGGGGCTTGCTGGTCTGGTAACGATCGGCTGTATAGATGAATTTGTCGACCGCGCCGGGCTGGGTGACGATGTAAACGCAGTCGAAGAACTTGTTGGTAACGGCGTCGTAAAGTTTCAAAACGACGCTGTTGTCAGCATGAATTTCCATGATGTAGACGTTGCCGGCGTTTCGGAATTTCGGGTCTCGAGCCAGATTCGGGTCTGACATGCCGTAATAGCTCATCGTGCCGGTTCCGAAAATGGTGTACTCTTTCTGCCAGGCGGAGCGCGGGTCTGTAATTGGGAAATGAGAATGCCCGGCGAAGTCAATCAGACGCGGATAGTTTTTGAGCAGTTCCGCAAGGTCGTTCGTTCCCCAGCGTTCGCTGCCGTAAACGGTGTTGGATACCGGGTAATGCTGAATGAGGAAAACGGGCTTATTTGTATTGTCGGAGCAGGCGGCGTCAAGCTGTTCTTTCAGCCACGGCAGAGCGTACTGATAGTCGCCGTCCTTCATCGTTCCCTTTTCGCAGGAAAGCGTGATGAACTGGAATCCGTTGACCTCAACGCGCTTGTTGGCAGGCTGTTCAAAAAGCTCTTCCCAAATCTGACGGTTTCCGCCCCAGTGGTCGTGGTTTCCCATGCAGAAAATCCATTTCGTTTCCGGCTTGAGGTACTTTTTGAGCGAATCGCGAAGCAGCCCGCTTTGATCGACTCTGCCGTTGTCGGACATGTCACCGCCGATCATCAGGACGTCAAAATTCTTGTACGGCTGTGACGCGGAATACTCGTTGACGAACTGGATCATGCGTTCAATGCGTTCGACCTCCTCTGTACGCCGGTTTTTATAATGGACGTCGCTGACGATAGCTGCGCGGAGAACGACGTCGTCCGGGGAATCGGCAAAGACGTTTCGAGGAATAAAAAACAGACCGGCTGACGCAGCAGCCGCTTTCAAAAAACTTCGTCGGGAGAACATCTGGGGATTAAGGGATTTGGATTTCATAGCAGGGAATAAATGAAAGGATAGGCTAGCCGGGGTGCGTAAGCCCCCGGAAAAAACGGTCTGGAAGCGGCGTCTCGCCGCTAACTTGAAAAAACTTTCGGTCGCCAGCAAGCTGGCTCCCTATTGTAGAAGTTTTTTCAAGTTTGATTTAGAGGGGGAAAACCTTTTTTGAAAAAAAGGTTCTTCCCCTCAAACTCCCCTTTCCAAAAAACTTTAGCAAGGGAAGAATATAAAGTACGTATATCGTAAACCAATCGGTGAAATTCCGTCTAATCCGTAAAATCAGTGTGCGGATGACCCGTGCATAACCAACGACGAGCGCTTTGCGTCCTATGCACTATGCACTATTCACTATGAACTAGATCAGCTTGCGCAGGTAGTCGATGCTGTCCTGGGCGTCGTCGAGAGTGCCACATTCAACGCTCATGACAATGTCCTGCGGAATCGACTTCAAAATGGCGATAACCTTTTTCCAGTCAATAACGCCTTTTCCGCAGGCGCAGCCGACTGGCGTGCCCATCACCTTGCCGCGTTCGGAATCGGACTGCGAGAACGAGATGTCTTTGGCGTGAACGTGTACCAGACGCGTCTTGATCCGTTCCAGCCATTCAATCGGGTCGTTGTTTCCCAGATACGAGTTGCCGGTGTCGAAGTTGACGCCAATCGTGTCCGGCATGTCAACCAGATTGACCAGCTCGTCGAACATGTCTGGCTTGAGCGAGTACTGCTGATGCTGTTCCAGCCCGATTTTAATCCCGCGGCGCGAGGCGACTTTCGCCGCTTCCATGAGCGTGTAACGAATGAGAACAAAGTCTTCCGCCTTGGTCGTCCAGTCCGGCTTGGCGCCTTCGTCCGTATTGAGAACCGGAGCGCCGCACTCTTTAGCAAACCGCGCCGCCTGTTTGAGATACTCGACGCTGATTTCCGGTTTCGCCAGCGGGCAGTGGGTGGACAAGCCCGACAGTTTCAACCCGTACTTTTCCGCGCAGTCGCGAATCCGGAACGGGTCGTCGAGCATGGAAACGCTGTGGAAATACCGAGCCTCCGACAGCAACTCTCGACCTAAATGAACCATCGGCTCGACGTATTCATACCCGCATTTCGCGGTGAATTCCATGCCCCATTCAAACGATTTATGGCTCGTACGAACCGCTTCCAGATTCAATCCAATTCCAATTTTTCCCATGAGGTTGTCTCCTGTTAAGCGTTAGTGATTGTGAAAAGCTTCTAGCCTCTAGCTCCTAGCTTCTAGCTTCTTTGATTTTAGTTCTTTATTAAAAAATAAAAACTCGTGTTCCCAATACCCAAGCTAATAGCTAGCAGCTAGTAGCTAACAGCTTTCTCTTGCCTACTGCCTATTCTTTGTCTTTGACGATAACTTTATACGCGGCGGTAATCGACTTGCCGGGTTCGAGCAGAATCGGGGTTTCGTGAACGCGCATCGTCGCGCCCATGTAGGCGAACGCTTTCCAGCCGTCGCCCATGGAGTAGCCCGTCATGGGGCGAGTATTACCAGGCTGGTCTTCGATTGTTACAGAAATCGGGGCGCCGGCAACGAATCCTGTCGCGTTTATCCACTGACAATCCTTGAGGCGTTCGTCCCCGCGAACAATCGCGCCGTCGTGAACGCCGGTACTGTTAGTAAATCTGACGGTTGTATTCATATCTTTGGCAAAGCGCATTCCCATGCCGAAATAGTAACGTCCTTTGATGGTAATCGCCTTGTCGCCAGCTGGCGTAACAACGGATTTCCAGTTCAGAACGTTGGCGCCGTCAACGGACTCGACGGAAATCTCGCGAACCTCTTTGGCGGCGACCGTTCCGTCCGGCGCCGTCCAATCGAGTTCCGCTTTGATAGAAGACGAGTCCTCGGACGGATCGCATTTCGTCAAAACCTCCCGACCGCAATTGTCGCCGTACTCGCCCCAGAATTCGGCGTTGTCAATACTCAGCGAGTACATTAAGCCGTGATGATGAACGTGGTCAGCGGGAGAGTCCGCCAAAACCTGAACGCCGAGGGGTGTGAACAACTGTTCAACGTACGGCTTGTACTTCCCGGCGGTTTGAAACTGGGCGACGACTTTGCCGTTCGCCTTAAGAGGGATTCTCGTTTTGAGCTGACCGTCGACCAGTTCGGCGGATTTGCCGTCGGCGGAGATGCGATACAAACCGTCAATCGTTCGAGCGTAAATAGTATACGTTCCGTCTGCGTTGGGCGCTGTTACAACGGAAACGAATCCTGTTACGTTCTCTGCCAGCGTCGTCCACGTTTTGGCGGTTCTGTCGTACTGGCACAGCGCGCCGTCTTTGTCAACAGCAATCAGAACGTCCTTACCCGCCGCTTTGCCGACCGTCATACACTTAACGACCTTGTCGAGCGGGTCAACCTTTTGACCAATAAGGATCCAGGTATTGTCTTCCCCGGCGGCGATAATCTCGTCTTCCTTGGTCGTCGGAACAAAGTTGCCGCAAATGGTTGCTTTGACGTTGTTCCCCATGAACTTTTGAGAGTAAACGTTCCAAACCGGGTTGAACGTGTAAACGTCCCCGTTGGTAATGACGACGAACTGACACGGCATGTTCGCCTTGATCTTCCCGGCGGAAACCTGATCAAAGTCGCCGGAGATGGGCGGCCAGCCCTTTTTGTCGTAATCTTTGTTCCAGAGATAGGATGCTCCGGAATACGTTGAGGCGATAAGCGTACTTCGAGATTCGTCGTTAGTAATCACGCCGGCAGAAATTGCTTTGACGTTGCTCCCGTTCGGTCCGGACAGGACAACCGCTTTGCCGGTTTCAATCGTCTTTTGAGCGTCGAGAATGTACAGCGCCTTTTTGTCCAGGCTGATAATCGCCAGACTGTCTTTCCCGGCGCCGTCGTTGTCGAAAGCTGCAATCTGATGACCTTTTTCATAGAATCCCATCAGACGAACGCTCTTCTGTCCATCGTAAAGACGAATTTCTCCTGTGGAGTCAAGCCACGCAACGCCGAACGTTCCGCCTGCCATGTTGTGACATGTATTCTCTGCCGCAAAAGCGGGAAGAGCAAATGCTATCGCTAAAATCAGCGAGATAATTGTATGTTTCATTATGATAGTCCTTGTATTGATGAGTGCATAGTGCTTAGCGCTTAGTGCTTAGTACGCAAAGCGCCATTCCCTATGCACTATGCACTACGCACTATGCACTTTAAACCCTAGTTCAAAGTGAAAGATTGAGTTTCCGCGTCGAACAGAACGACTTTGCTTTCGCGATGGGAGATAACGCCCATGCTCAACGGCGCCTGAACGCGAACGGCGGTTTGGATGTCGCTGAACGGCTTTTCACGCGTCTTGACGCAGTCGAGCAGGTTCTTCCACAGTTTGCTCGTGTCGCCCATGCCAGCCCACTGAATGCGAATTTCTTCTTTGCCATTAGCGAACGGAACGATTCGAATACCGGACTTGCCTTTGCCGAGTTCTTCCCAAGTGATTAAACCGTCGGTTCCGCGAATCATGGTGTTGGACGGAACGTGGTTAGACAGCGAGTTGCACATGACAATCGACGGACCGTCTTCGTAGTCCGCGATGATGTTGCATTGATCCGGGACTTCGCGATTGTACTGGAACGTTCCGCCGCCGCCGAAAACGCGCGTTGGGTAATCCAGACCCAAAACGCAGAATACCGGCGTAAACATGTGCACCAGCAAGTCGGTAGACGGACCGCCGGCGTAATCCCACCACAGACGCCACTGGAAGAATCGGGAAACGGAGAACGGGACCTTGGGCGCGTCGCCGAGGAATCGTTCCCAGTTCAGATCCGGCCCCGGTTTGGCGTTGGGATCCGGAATGGTCATGCGTTCTCCCCAGTCGCCGCGGCGGAAATAGCTCAGCTGAACGTGAACCGGTTTGCCGATAATCCCGTCCTGAATCATCTTCGCAATCTTCGGGAAGTTGTCGTCTGCCATGTACTGAGTTCCAACCTGAACGAGTCGTTTGTTTTTTTCTGCCGCTTCTTCCACTTTCTTCGCCATTTCGAACTGAGACCAGTGCGTCAACGGCTTTTCACAGTAAACGTCTTTCCCGGCGTTGAGAGCGTCGATTGCCAGCGGAGCGTGAAGACGGTCAGGCGCGGCAATGCAGACAACGTCTACATCGGAGTCAGCGAGCAGGTTTTCGTGTTCGGGATACATCTTGCAGTTGCCCAGATTTCTGGACGCTGCTTCCATACGCGGTCGATAGACGTCGCAAACGGCAACGGGTTCTACCAGTCCTTCCTTCTGGAAGTTCTTGATAATGCCCTGATGAGCGCCGCTTCGTCCGCCAACGCCGATAAAACCGACGCCAATGCGCTCGTTTGCGCCAGCCGCGGAGGCGGGTACGATGTCAATAGCTGGAATGATCGCCGCTGCAATGGCGGACGTCTTCAAAAAATCTCGTCTGGTTGTCATGAATAATCTCTCCTGATGTATGAGGGAAACAAATAAATCTTTCTATTAATTTTAGGCGGGATATGGTTATGCAGTCAACGCCCCCTTATATGTTCATAATTGTACCCTGTTCGAAAATAAATTGCAATGGGGGAAATGTTTAAAATTCAACAATGGTGAAAATTGAAAGTTGAGAGTGCATTCGAAGAGTGACTTTAAGTAAAAAAGAAGAATGAGAAAACGGCGAGAAGACAACGCCATTTATTAAAAAACCTTTGAGAGGAGCGCTCTCAAAGGTTGTAAAGAACTCTGTCAGCGGCGCTCTGAAATGCAGCGCCGCCATCTGCGATCAATTATCATGACGGATTTTTTGAAGGATACTTTCCTCTCAACGGACAATTTGTATAGGGACAGGTATCGCAATTAATTACCTTGAGATCGTGAGGATTCCAGATTTCATTATAAGCCGCCTGGGGATCTTCTCCCTGCTGAGCGGCTGTGTCAGCAGCAGCCTGGGCCTGTTGTTTTTGTCCCTCTTCGTACTCATGATTGTTAAGAAAATCATTATAGGCGTTTTCCGCTTCTTCGTCGGTTCCATTATTTTCAAAAACCTTAATGCGTTCTCTGGCGGCGTCATTTTCGCGGCGGCGATCATCGTGTTTAACCCGGCCCTGAAAACCGATCGAATCAAAAGGAAGCGCCTGTCCCCAGTTTAACATGTTGCGAACTCTCCAATCAGGCGGGAGAGACGTAGACCCTAAGGGCTGCAAGCCAGCGTTGCTTCCACAAATTATGTGATCAGGAGAAAATAGTTTTGTAAAAATGAATTTCTGACCGGTTTCTGAATCTGTTACATACACAAATAAACGGACGGACTTCTTGATATTCGGCGTTTTGCCAAATAACGGGAAAAGAGGGGTTCCGTCAGTTCCATAAAGGTATGAGTCAATTGAAATAGAAGTGGGATTAACTCGTTGATCAACAGTTAGATGAACGGCCTCGCCGGGTTTAACAACGGTTGTTTTTCTGACCAAACCATACATGCCGTCAAGCGATGACGCAGGCGCTTCAAAACTGGAAAGGAAGGTGAAACTGTTTGCAATTGATTCCCCGCGAAATTTCCTGCTTGTAATCCCGTCGTTAAATTCAACGTTAAATTCCAAACGACATTCCGGATCAACAAGCAAAACGGTATCTTTGTTACAAACCCAAATAATAAAAGTTGAGTGATTGGGATCAAAAATCAATCGTTCCGGAAGCAACAGGTTAGGCCGTCTGTCAACGACTTTTTTAGTAATGATTGCCAGGACGATTGCAGAAATCAAAGTCAAAACAAACCAGTGAATCATTAACAAATAGAAACTGATCTGTTTATCTTCCGCATTGCCCCACAAGGATAAAACAGCGCTTCTGATAGCGTTGTCTGCATGTTCGTTGGAGTTTAAGAATATGGAGTAAATACATGTAAACACCCCTGTAATCATCAACAGAAGAAACAGATAACGCAAACACAATACAATTCCGGTACAATGGAACAGCCACAAACCCCAGGAGTCAAGCCAGCCTTTTCCTGGTCCCAGAAAACGAATATTATACGCGCGGCGGAACAACTCGCATTTGCGGTTTTGTTTGACTATCTTTTCCCATTCTTCTCTGGTCTTGCAGTGCGTTGCATCAACGCCTTCATACCATTTAAAAAACCATTCGTATTTAACAGGCGCTTTGTCAGGCTTCGGGCGATTTTTATTTAGAATGCGAAATAGCCAGGCAAATGGAATGCAAATAAAAAGATAATACAAAAGATCCTGGAACGACTGCCATTTATTCTTGCTAAAAACGCTTGTAAAAAACGAAACGAAGTCAACGACCTGTTTCCAGTTGGCGACAAATGTTACAATAATAAATGCGGACAGCAGAATGATTATGCTTCTGTTCAATTCAGTAAACAATTGAAAAAAACTCAAACAACTGCCAACAGGCAAATCGTCTTTGGGAATTGCAGAATTCAAATCCATGGCCAGAGACGACGTTGTCAAACAAACAAAAAACAACAAAAGTGACACAATGAGCTTTTTGATCCGATTTTTCATTTTGAGTAAATTAAAAGCAGGTTAGGCGTTTTATGTATGCATACGCTATTTGCGGCATGCAATCGGGAGAATTGAATCCTCGCTGGAAATAGGGCGTGAATTGTTGCGTTGATTCCGCAATAACCAGTTTAATGTAAGCTCGGCTATTCTGAAAAACGCGTTTATTGTCAATTGACGCAACCGCATTGTCGAAAGACTCTTTGCCAATGACTATTTTTGTTATTAATTATGAACTAAAAAACGATTCTGTCAAGAGGGTAATAATTAAGGACAATAAAAAAGCCCTTTGAGAGGGTTGCTCTCAAAGGGCGTAAATAACTCGGCGGCGCCTACTCTCGCACTTGCAGGACTACCATCGGCTCGAAAAGCTTAACTACTGAGGTCGGGATGGGATCAGGTGTGACCTTTTCAATTAGCCGCCGCGATTTGTTGAAAGTCC
>JAFZAL010000180.1 GCA_017557195.1 Thermoguttaceae bacterium
CCTCCCGCGCCCCCAACGGGGGGCGCGGGAGGAAAAACGGCTAAAGCGATAGAGGGAGTATCCGTGTTTCTTCCGTGGGCTGAAGCCCACGGTTACAAGGGTTGCGTCCTTTCAGGACGCAGTTCAGTTTCTCATCTCACCTATCTTCGCAATAAATATTTGCGTGCCCCCTCCTCCCCCTGATAAATCTGGGGGCTACGATTTGTAAATTTTTTATTCCCCATATACAACAATGAAAACCAACAATACAATAATTGCCGTTTTATTTGCGATTTTGACTTTTGCCGTCTGTGCGCCCGGTATGTCCGACGACGATGCCGCGGCGGTAAATCAGGCGAAAGGTCTGTCCAAAGCGTTTCGGGCGGCGACGAAAAAGGCTCTGCCCGCCGTCGTTCAGATTAAGAATTCTGACAACATCGAAATGCCGGCTATCGGGTCAGGCGTTATAATTGAGCCGTCGGGAATTGTCTTGACCAACAATCACGTTACGGTAGACGAAAAAGTTTTGTACGTTCAGCTGACTGACGGTCGCATTTACAAAGTCGTTCAGACGAGAACCGATCCCTATACGGACTTGGCGGTCTTGCAGATTAAGCCGGAAGAAAAGCTGCCCTTTGCCAAGCTGGGCGATTCAGACCTTATGGATATCGGCGACTGGGTGCTGGCAATCGGCGCGCCGTTTTCTCTGGATCAGTCCGTCAGCGCGGGGATTATCAGCGCCAAAGACCGCTCTATTGAAGAAATGCCGCGAACGACCATGATTCAAACGGACGCCGCAATCAACCCCGGCAACTCCGGCGGTCCGCTTATCAATCTCGACGGCGAGGTTATCGGGATTACGTCTGCAATCTATACGACCAAGGGAAGCTACGAAGGCGTCAGCTTTGCGATTCCGTCTAATACCGCCCGCTGGGCAAGCAATGAACTGCTCAAATACGGAAAAGTGCGCCGCTCGTACCTGGGCGTTGGCACGTCTCCGGTGCCGCCGCAGACGATTCGCGCTATGGGAATTCCCATCCGCCCGGCGGTGAGGATTTCACGATTTTTCGCTAACAGCCCGGCGGAAAAATCCGGGTTGAGAATAGGCGACATTATTCTGGAATTCAACGGTCAGCCTGTCAAGACGGCGGCGGACATTCAGCGGCTGGTCGAGCAGACCCCGGCAGGCGCCGTTGGAAAGATTACGATTTACCGAAAAGGCGGTCAGCCGTCCCCGTTGATGATGGTTCAGGTCAAAGTTGCGTCCATGCCGGAAGATTTCATCAAGAGAGCCAATAGTGAGTTTAACGGCGAGGACATTCAGGTGTTCCAGTCTGAAGAACTGGGCTTTTCCGCCATCGACCTTCACCAGCAATTAGCGGGACAGATCAACTTAAATCCTAACACCGGAATTTACATCATGGACGTCAGTCAGAACTCTCCCGCCATGCACGCAGGGTTAAGAAAAGGCATTGTCATTCAGGCGTGTAACGGAATAAAAACCTGGACGGTCAACGAGTTCGTCGCTGCCCTGGAACGCGCCGACCTTAACCGCGGCGTTATGCTGACGATTCTGGTTAACGGACGTCCCACGTCGGTTCTTTTGCGAAGGTAACGCTATACAAAATGGAAGGCGGTAACGAAGCGAACGAAGAGAGCGAAGTTACGCTTAATCGAGCGTCTTCGCCCGCCTCGTCAATTCCCTTAAAAGATCAAATCGCCTTCGTCCGATGTCAATGAAAGTATTTCACCGTTGTCGTCTTTCAAATCCGTACCAACGCTGTACAGGATAAACGAACGCCAGACGGGAAATCTGTAATCGTCGAATTTGTGACGATATTCCGGGTCTTTTTCCAGACCTTGTTTCAGCTCGCGTTCCCAGTCCTCCTTTGACTGTTCGTTGATTCGATAGCCCAGCGTATTCTTGCCAGAGCAGGGGTCAAAGCGAATAGCGCCTTGTTGCTTTTCATCCCAGTATTTTCCGACCAGTTGTTCAAGCTCCACTGGATATTGACCTTCTTTGACTCGATAACGCTCTATAGCAATGGCGACCTGAACCAGTTTCTGGGTCGCGGAATAACTGTCTCGTGAATAAAGAACAAAATCAGCAGCCGGATAAAAAATTTCCCCGGCTGATATACAGGAACGGCTGCGGATTGTCAGCCAATCAGGAAACGGATAGGAATTGTATGGACGCAGGAGTTCGCCATATTCCTTAAACTTTTGATCTCGAATGACGCGATCGTTCTCAAAACAAGCGTCCTCAAGGCGCAAACGACATTGGTAAAACCGTTCTCGAACTATTTTTTCATCAATAAGCAGGAAATAAGGTGGAATAATTGTATCATATATAAAAATCCCAAGTTCAGACAAAATGCCTTCACCTAAATTTCCACAAATTTCCACGTCTGCATAACTTCCGTTGTGAGGACTCCCATCAAAAACAAAATGCTGAAGAGCGTCGTATATACCTATTAATTCGCCATCGATGATAACTTTTAAATCGACAAGATAATTCTGCGCTGCCAGCTTGTTCAGACGCTCCCATTGTTCGTCAGTCATTGACTCGCAAAAGCCGGGCGTTCGCAAAGCTGTTTTTACAGAACTCCATACAGTATCGGCGATAGCTTGATTAATCACTCCTGTTACAAGACAGTTATAACCTTCTTCAATTCGTTTAGCATAACAAAGCAGCGTTTCCATGTCATTCAGAGCTTGGTCAATATTCCCATCTCCCACAGAACGACGAATACGCATATTAAATATATGTGTAACAATTAGTCTAATGTTGCCGTAATGCAATAGTGAAGTTATAATAGGAGATTTAAACGCAAATGGACATTGGAAAACCGGCGCGCGAATTGCCTTTGACCATGCGTCCAGTTCCGCTGCATGGTCGTCCAGCCATTGAGAAGCGATTGGGTGTTGATCCGAAGTCCAGACGGGACCGGTGGACAGCGCTTCTTCATAAAATTCATAGACGTCTTTAGCTAACGATTCCTGAAAAAACGGGTCGTCAGCGTTTTTATCAGAATCTATCTCGATGTCTGCATATTGGGAATTTTGCCGAATAAAATCTGATTTATCGAAATTGAGCGTTTTGACGTCAATCTTATTTTCAGCAAGATAATTGCTGAAGTCTGGAATCTTGTCATACTGTGGCTTGAGATTCGGATCGAGTTGTAGCTGTTCGCAGGCGGCTTTCCAGCTTTTGCATTCGGGAACGTCGCCAATAATTTTAGCGCCGTATAGTTGACATAGATGTCGAAAGCCGTTCTCTTCCGGATTTTTGAATAACGGCTCGAATTTCTGATACAACGCCTTGGCGTAGTCAACTTTTCCGTCCGGCGTTCTCGGTTGAGCAATATAATGCGAGCGTTCTGTAATTGTTACAGGCGAAAGCGGGAATTGAGTTAACGCAACCAGTACTGCGGCGGCGTGGAGAAGCCAAAAACGTTTGTGTTTCCAGAACGGTCGAACGCTGTCGCTTTGCCGGGGATAGCTGTTCTCCTGAGCCTGTCCGGGCAGGAAAAGCGCGTAAATGGCGCCAGCAATCCAGCCGATAACGGGAACGAGAAAACAGGGAATTACCCAGTAGCCGGAATGGTTTCTGTCGTGTAATCGTCGGACCATTGCCGCGATGGCTGTCGGAATGAATTCGATTAACAAAACGAGCGAGGCAAAAAAGACGACGCTGCCCCAGAACGCGCTGTAGTATCGCGTTAAATTATACGCGATTGCATATAACAGAATGTACAACCCCGTCAGAACGAGGGAGAATCCCCAGAACGTCTTGCAGCTTGTCCGGCTGGAATAGTCGCCCCGCTGAGTCGTGAAACAACGGATTACTGAATTAATATAGTTTAACATGGCGGAAACCCTCTCTATAACGTTAGATTGCTTAGTATACTGCTATTATAGATAACATTTTTTGAAATGCAAGAGGTGAAAGAAAACGCCGCCTTTAACTCTTTTTTCGTTCCTCCTCTTGCAGTTTATCTTTAAAATGGTATACTGAGAAATAATATTAACAAAGCTATTTATTTTTTATAAAAGAATACCATGCAAGACAACCTCGCCTATCGTTATTTCGCGTTCATCAGCTACAGCAGCAAGGACAAAAATATTGCTGAAAAAATCCATGATAAAATTGAAGCCTATCCCTTGCCATCCGTACTTCGAAATGAACTCGAGGCGGAAAGAGGAAAGGATATTCCCGAATATTTAAGTCCATTGTTTTTGGATATTTCTCACTTGGGCGCTGGGCAAAACTTGTCAGAGACAATAAATCAAGAACTGAAAAGCTCCCGTTTCTTGTTGGTAATTTGTTCTCCGAACAGCGCAAAATCAGATTGGGTGAATCAGGAAGTCGAGAATTTCATTCTCATGGGGCGGTATGATAGAATCATTCCGTACATCATTAAAGGCATACCAAACAGCGGCGATCCCAAAACGGAGTGCCTTCCGCCTATTCTGCGAAAGAAACGAGTGTTCATTTCTTATTCCAGTTTGAGTAACGCGGAAAATGCTAAACGCCATGCAGATCTTCATAACATTCTTGACAGTATTCGCGACGAACTGAAAGGAGCTTCACTGTCTGACGAAGGCGCAGACATCTCCTTGATAAAAGTAATCGCGAGAATGCTGGAGATCAGACCAGACGAACTCGTTAGTCTATATCATCAGCAGCAGAAGAAGAAACGGAATGAAAAGCTCCCACGCATATTGACTATTGTGTTGTCCTTTTTGATTCTTTTTACCAGTCTGGGACTTTGGACGTGGATTCACTATTATAAGGTTCATGTCGGCTATTTTGCAGACTACGTAGAGTACTGGGGCGTTCCACGAGGCATTTTCCCGCTGACTACCGAACAAAGGGAGCGCCGAACCGAACATTATCGCATTTATACCCAGAATCAAAGAGTCATTAGATTGGAACACGTAAACTCCGCGGGGACTCCGGTTCCTGTATTAAATACCGAATTACAAGATCGTCCGATGATTGCGGATTATGAATACGACAAAGATGGACGTCTGGTTCAAAGAAAGGATCTGGACAATAACGGGAAAGTCATCATGTCGAACCTTTATTCAGGCGACAAAATGCAGAAAGTTGAATTCAAATCGATAGGAGATGACAAAACTTCCTCTTCAACGGTCTTGACCAGTATTACATCTTTGTCAAAACCGCTTCAAGACACCAGCATGGGAAAACACGGTGAAATTGGCAATATGCGTTTTGAACGCGATGATAAAGGTCGAGTTATAGAAGTTCATTTCCAGAAGGGCGGTTCTGACGTGTCGACAACGGACGAACAGGGAATCGCCGGTTTTCAATTCATACTGGATGATTATGGTCGGATTGTTGAAAGAATCTATCTTGGTCGAGATGGCGCCCCTTGTCCTGATAAACAAGGCGTTGCCAGACGAACGACCTGGTATGATGATAACGGAAATCTTGTTGGGGCAAAATACTTTGACACAAACGGAAATTTGACGTTTAATGAACTTGGGTGGATGCATTGCACTAATATATTTGATGAATTTGGAAATTATATTGAGGAAAAGTTCTTTGATTCTTCTGGGGCTTTATGCTTGAACAATAATGGAATTGCTGGCTGGAAATGCAAATATGACGAACATGGGAATGCAATCGAGATCTTAATGTTCGACGTTGACGCTAAGCTGTGTCTGTGTAAGGATGGTTATGCAAAAATCACGAGGAAATATAACAATCAAGGAAATATCATCGATGAAAAATATTCAGGCATTGATGGTCGGCCATGTCTGAACCAACAGGGCTTTGCCAGAGATACAGCAAAATATGACAAACGTGGGAATGTAACTGAAGTTGCTTTTTTCGATATTGATGACAAACCGTGTCTGCATAAGGATGGAAATGCTAAAGTTGCAATTAAATATGACGAACGAGGAAATCAAATCGAAATTGCTTATTATGGCATTGATGACAAGCTTTGTCTGATTTTAGACGGTCTTGCCAGATATACAATTAAATATGATGAACGAGGAAATGTAATCGAAATGGCATATTATGGCAGTGATGATAAACCTTGTCTGCATAAGGATGGAAATGCTATAGCCAGATGGAAATATGACGAACGTGGAAATCAAATCGAAGAGGCTTTTTTTGGCATTGACGGTCAACCATGCCGGATTAATGACAATTATTCCAAAGCCACATGGAAATATGATGAACGAGGAAATGTAACCGAAATGGCATATTATGATATTGATGACAAGCCATGTCTGCATAAGGATGGAAATGCTATAGTTAGGTGGAAATATGACAAACGAGGAAATCGAATCGAAGCGGCTTATTTTGGCATTGACGGTCAGCCATGCCAGATCGATGATGGCAGCGCTAAATGCATTTATAAATATGACAAACGAGGAAATGAAATCGAAGCGGCTTATTTTGGCATTGACGGTCAGCCATGCCGGATCAAGGAAGGCTATTCTATAATCACGATGAAATATGACGAGCGAGGCAATAAAACAGAGAATGCTTATTTTGATATTGACGGTCAACCATGTCTGAATGAGGATCGCATCGCTAAATGCATTTATAAATTTGACGAACGCGGAAATCAAATTGAAGAGATTTATTATAATACCGAATACAAGCCTTGTTTACATAAAGACGGTTACTTTAGAGCCGTTGGAAAATATGATGAGCGAGGACATATAATCGAAGCTGCAGCTTTTGACATTGACGGTTTGCCGTGTTTGCACGAAAATGGCTGTGCCAGAGTTACGATGAAATATGACGCACGAGGGAAACAAATTGAAAAGAGATGTTTCGGAATAGATGGCCATCCATGTCAATGCAATGATGGCTATGCTAAATGCCTGAATAAATATGACGAACGGGGAAATAAAATCGAAGAGGCTTATTTTGGCGTAGATAACAACCCGTGTTTAAGCGTTGAAGGGATTGCCGGGTTTAAGTATCAATATGACCAACGAGGGAATAAAATCGAAGTGGCGTATTTGGGCGTAGATAACAACCCTTGTTTAAGCGACGAAGGGATTGCCGGGTTCAAATCTCAATTTGATGAGAAGAAACGGGAAATTCATCGCGAATTTTTTGGTATAGACGGTAAACCTTGCGTACTTGGCGGCGACGATCCTTATACAGGTTGGGAAAAGTCCTATTATGAAAACGGCTCCATAGCAAAACAGACTTGGTTTTACACAATCAAACCATGCAAGGGCATTTTGGGGAAGTGGATTCAAGAATATGACGAACGTTCGAAAAATGTTACAGCATATTATCTGGATATGAATGACAATCCCTGTCTGGACAAAGATGAGATAGCCGGTTTCAAATCTCAAATTGACGAGAAACAACAGGAAATTCGCCGCGAATTTTTTGGTATAGACGGCAAACCTTGCGTACTCGGCGGCGACGATCCTTATACAGGTTGGGAGATAACGTATTATGAAAATGGCTCCAGAGCAAAACAGACTTGGTTTTATACAATCAAACCATACAAGAACATTCTTGGAAAGTGGATTGTAGAATTTGATGAGAGTGGTAATGACACTTCGGCATATTATTTGGATATGGATGATAAACCGCGTCTTCACGACTCTAGTTATGCCAGAATTACACGAAAATTTGACGAACGGGGAAATAAAATCGAAGAGGCTTATTTTGGCGTAGATAACAACCCGTGTTTAAGCGACGAAGAGATTGCCGGGTTCAAGTCTCAATATGACGAAAAGAATCGGGAAGTTCATCGAGAATTTTTTGGCGTAGACGGCAAAGCGTGCGTACTCGGCGGCGATGATCCATATACCGGTTGGGAAAAGTCCTATTATGACAACGGCTCCAGAGCAAAACAGACTTGGTTTTATACAATCAAACCATATAAGAGCATTCTTGGGAAGTGGATTAAAGAATACGACGAGCGTGGAAATAATACCTCGATGTATTTTTTAGATAAGGATGATAAACCGTGTCTTCACGACTCTGGCTATGCCAGAATTACACGAAAATTTGACGACCAGGGAAATAAAATCGAAGTGGCTTATTTTGGCGTAGATAACAACCCGTGTTTAAGCGACGAAGGGATTGCCGGGTTCAAATCTCAATTTGACGAGAAGCAACAGGAAATTCGCCGCGAATTTTTTGGTATAGACGGCAAACCTTGCGTACTCGGCGGCGACGATCCTTATACAGGTTGGGAGAAAACGTATTATGAAAATGGCGCCAGAGCAAAGCAGACTTGGTTTTACACAATCAAGCCATACAAGAGCATTCTTGGGAAGTGGATTGAAGAATTTGATGAGAGCGGTAATAACACCTTAATCTATTTTCTGGATATGAACGATAAACCTTGTTTGTGTAATGATGGCTATGCCAGAGTTGAGAAGCAATATGATGAACAAGGGATAATAATTCAAAAAACCTATTATGATATCGACGGCAAACAGGTCGAGCCTGATTAATTCGGCTAAGGCGATTCTTCAGAACGTCGCCTTGCCGATTTCTATTTTTTGTTAATCGATTTGAGATGGTAAATCGCCTGTTCTGTTAGAATTCTGCCGCGGCGAGTTCGGACGATCAGTTCGCTGCGTAACAGGAACGGCTCGACTTCGTCAACCAGCGTGTCGGGAGAAACGTTCATCGTATGAGCGACCGCTTCCACCCCGACGGGGCCGCCGGAGAAAACGCGCTGAATCGTGTCGAGGTACTTTCTGTCCTGCGGGTCAAGACCGAGAATGTCGACGCCCTGCATTTCCAGCGCTTTATTGGCGACTTCTAAATTGATAAACCCATGGGCGCGGCTGACGGCGTAGTCTCGCACCCAGCGCAGGCGGTTGTTGGCAATGCGCGGCGTGCCGCGGGAGCGTCGGGCGATTTCCAGCGCCGCTTCGTCGTCCATGCCGACAGAGAGCTTTTGAGCGTTGCGGGTTATAATCGACGCCAGTTCCTCGTTTGTATAGAAATCCAAATGCTCACGCATCTGGAATCTGTCACGTAGCGGAGCGGAAAGCAGACCGGCGCGGGTCGTCGCCCCGATAACTGTAAACGGCTTAAGCTGCATGTTGAGCGTTCGGGCGTTAACGCCTTCGCCCAGCGTCAAGTCGATGCGGAAATCCTCCATGGCGGGATAGAGGAACTCTTCAACCGCCTTTTGCATACGGTGAATTTCGTCTATGAACAAAACCGACCGTTCCGTCGCGTTGGTTAAATACGGAATGAGATCTTTAGGCGCCTTAAGCGTTGCGCCGGAAGCGATTTGGAAATCGACGCCCATTTCTGCCGGAATGCACATCGCGAACGTCGTCTTGCCCAATCCGGGAGGTCCGTCGAAGAGAATATGCCCCAGCGGTTCGCGGCGTTTCAGAGCCGCGTCGACGGTAATCTTAATCCGTTCGAAGACGTCCCGCTGACCGATCATCTCGTCCATGCGTTTTGGACGCAATGCGGAATCTTCTTCATTGCGCTGCAGCGCGGACTTCGCGTCGGTATTGCCGTTGCCGCCGGGCTGATCCTGGGAATCGTCGTCGTCAGAATTGTGAATTATAGCTTCGCGTGGCATGTTACCTCTGCTGCTGATAAATTTCCATCAGCAAAGCCTGAACGTCTTTGAACTTCTTTTTGGATTCCAGAGCTTTATCGATAAGTCGTCTGGCGTCGGATTCGGAATGACCCAGCGAAAGGAGCGCTTCGTAGGTTTCGCCGACAATGTCCGGGGCGATTTCGACGTCGCCTTTGTCGGTATCGCGAGCGATCATCAAGGCGAACTTCGGGACTTTGCGGCGCAGCTTGGCGATAATTCGTTCCGCAGAGGCGGGACCGATGCCCGGCAGCGCGGCAAGCGTTTTGGCGCTTTGCTCTTCGATAGCGGCGGCAATTTCCCGAACCGGTCTGACCATGGCGCGCAGAGCTTTCTTTACGCCGACGCCGTCGACGGAGCAGAACAGTTCAAAGAATTCCCGTTCTGCTGGAGAGAGAAACCCTACAATTCGAGGGGTTAAACGTCCGCCTTGCGCGGCGTTCCCCTCAATATATTCGATGGTATAGAATCGAACCTCTTCCCCGACTTTCCCTTGAAGCTGACGCCGGGCGAATTCCGGGATAAACACTTCGTATACAAACGGACCGATTTCAATTCCCGCCCAATCGTCGTATAACAGCGTCAGCTTGCCAGTAAGTTGAGTAATCATAATGAGGGTGTTTTCGCGTTAGGCGGCGAATTCCGGGCGGCGTTTGGACAGCTGAATCTGCAGTCTCTGAACGATGCTGGAATGAATCTGGCTGACGCGGCTTTCGGACAAGTCGAGCGTCGCGCCGATTTCTTTCATGGTCATGTCCTGATAATAATACAGCAACAGAATGAGGCGTTCGTTACGTTTAAGCCCTTTTGTTACCAGACGCATCGTGTCGATTTTCTGCAATCGTTCGGTGGGATCTTCGCCCTTCATGTCTTCGAGAATGTCTAATTCGCTAACTTCTTTGGAACTGTCTGTTTCAGACCACTTTTTATTCAAACTGACGACGTTGACGGCAGTGGCGCTGGCGGTCAGCTTTTTGAGCTCTTCGACGGACATCTGGAGAAAGTCCGCCAATTCCTGGTCGGTTGGCTGACGCCCGAGTTTTTCGTCCAACGTTTTTGTTGCTTCGCTGAGTCGTTTGGCTTTCGTTCTGACCAGTCGCGGAACCCAGTCCATAGAACGCAGTTCGTCCAGCATGGCGCCGCGAATTCTCGGCGCGCAATACGTTTCAAACTTGACGTCGCGGGTTAAATCAAACGCTTCTACTGCGTCAATAAGACCAAAAATTCCTGAAGAGGTCAGATCGTCAATATCTACGCCGTCTGGCAGTCTGGACCATACGCGTTGAGCATGATATTTAACCAACGGAATATAGAGTTCAACGATTTGATTCCGCAGGTCAATGTTTTTCGGGTCGGCTTTATAGCGTTCCCATAACGCGGCAACTTCATCTGGGGAGACTCGTGTTGCGGTCATTATTTCCTCCATGAATGGTTTTTAAGGTTATACAGGACTATATTATCTCTAAATCGACGGACAGCGCCGCCGTAAAGGGACAATAATGCTGTAATACTCCATAGCGCGTCCGTACGCTACAGATACCTTCTGTTTGATTGTGATGTTTGGTTGTACATGTATTATCGTCCAGAGCGTCTTCAGAGAACAGAAAAACTTTAGTAAAAAATTTAAAAACCAAAAAGATTACCTAAATTGCTATAAAACAAGAGTATTTTATAATTAGAAAGAATAGATAATCTTTCAAACAGAGATTAACTCTCAGTTCGCTTCAAACATCTTGGGTAGACCAATAAAGACTTTCAAAGCCGGCTTGCTGCGCCCTTGTATGTCAAACAGCCCGGTTGAGAACAGACCGGATTCCTGCGGGTCGATAATCGTGTTCCAGATGATCTGTTTAATTCGGGGTTTCGCCCAAAACAGCGGCAGGCAGCGTTTAAGCCAGTTCTGCTGTATTTGATACGTCCAGCCAGACCAATACGGCATTTTCAGCTTGGGATTGGCGGGAGAGTCTTTGATTCCCGGCACGGACAGGGAAATGCTGATCGGAATCCCGGCGTTGACCCAGCCGTCGAGCAGTTTGCTGTACTGGAGCGGGTCGCGATCCTGGGTGCCGTCGCCGTTAAAGCCGATGTCCATGTTGAGGTCGATAAAGTCGATTTTCAGACCACTGTTGAACAGGGCTTCTGCATAGTAATACGCGGTAAAGCAGCTGTTGACGCGCCCGAGGTTTTCGTCAAACGGCTGCGACAGACTGATGCCGACGTCTCCTGTAACTTTTTGCTGTTGGAGCGTTTCGAGAACAATCGCGGTGATTTGAGCGCGCTGTTCTTCGTTTAGTCCGAGGGCTTCACTGACGTTGATTTTAGACGCAGCGTACCAGATGTCGACGTACTCGCCGAACATCTCAACGCATTTGACAACGTACGTGCGAACGAAATCGCAAATCGCGTCGAAATCGTCTGCGTAAAGCGTCAGCCATTCCGGGAAGAAGATGTCTTCAAAGCGAATTAACGGTCCAACGGCGCATTTGACGTTGTTGTTTTTGCACCATTTCATCTGTTTGATGCACCGTTCCCGGTACTTGGGAAGCTGGTCGAGTTTTCGCCAGTTGATGTCAACCCGAGCCGTTTGGAACGCGCTTTTAAATACGGTTGAGAACGGTTCTGCCGGAATGATGTCGCCCAAAGAACAGCCTAAATCCGCCAGTTTTGTGGGCGTTCCAACAATAGCCAGACGTCTGGCGACGTAATTGGAAGTAAGCGTATTGGCGGCTTCCAGAGCGTACTGAAGCGAGGTCATGGATTCCTGAACCAACGCGGCTACGTCCTCCGGATAGCGAACCTGAACCGGAGCGGCTTCTCCCCCTTCTGTCGACGGCGAGTTGATAATTTCCGGGTGCAGAATCCCGTCGATGGGGGACGGTCCGTACATGTTTCGAGTCGCCCTGCCTAACGCGGAAGTTGCTATCCGAAGATTTTCCTCAACAGAAGGCGAGGGAGCAAGCCCCATCTGCTGCCATTCAAACATCTGAGCGCGAACGGCGGCGATCTTTTCTCGCGCCATTTCAACGGAAAGAATATACGGCTGTTCCCGCTGCGCCAGCGTTGTAGTTGACAGAGTAATTACTCCCATGTTCTTTTGATACCATGGGCAGCAAAAACGCACTGCGTCCCCGTCTTCCATGTGAGCGGTAACAGAACCTGGCTGGTAATCAATCCACGTCTGCCACGGCATCAGGTCGAAACCGTAGGCGTACCCCAGCTCAGCCCAAGCTTTGGTGATTCGGCTAGGAGGACAGTAGAATTGAAATGACGCCATAACGTTAGGATGTGGAAAGGGGGTAGCAGGTCAACGGGAACTGACTGCTTCAAGGGCGGGGGTAAGGGGGATATGGCAACGATCGCCAGGATGATATCTATGCAATTGCACGATCATTACCAGATAATATTAATATATTCTAACTCTATTGTAATTCTTTCAAATAATTTATCAACCCGTTTGACAAGAATATTTCGGTTTTTCTGAAAAATTTTTATATTTACACCGATTCTTCCGGATTTTTTGAATAAAAAAGCGATGGAGAAAATAATATTTCCCCCATCGCTAATTCAAATGACTGCAAATGTAAGCTGAAAGAGACTAGTCGTTGCTCTTGGAATAGCGGTAACCAGAAAGACTGCCGTAATCGCTACGGTCGTCTTTGTGCCAGAGCGGCAGACCGCGGCGGATGCGTTCAGCGAGGACTTCCAGCTTAGCTTGTGAACCAGCAGGTGCATCAGTCGGCTGAAAGTCCGGGGTAGCAACTGGTTCGAAATCTTCATCGTGGCCACATTCAAGAATGGCGTCAAAAACATTTCGCATAATAAATTCTCCTACAAAAAATGAAGTTGGTGATTCCCTTTCGGGATAGTGGTGATTGATTACGCTTGGTGAGCGTTTGATTTGTAAAGGCTTGCGATATATAAAACACTTTATATATAAATAAATATATAAAATGCAGTTTATTAAAAATCGTTGTCTCTACTGGTACGAAACAGGAACGATAATGTTCGTTTTAGTATTCGGTTTTTTTGAAAAATATTTTATCCTGACATAAACGCGTTGCAAAGGATGCAAAACGTTTATGTTTATAACCCCCGTCCGTGAGGGAAAACATTACTAAAACTCTTTTCCTGCGAATCTGTTTAGAATACTTTGTGCTGAGGCAAAAGGCGGGGCTGGGAACCTCAGTTTGAAAATCCGTTGAAATGCAAATCCGATTTTTATCCCATGTTTAATTTACATTTCGTATCCAAAACAATCAATGCTAATATTGTAATGGATTATTCGGCTTTTGTCAAGAAAATTCTTCCAGATTTTCGAAAAAAAGTGAAAAAAAATCGAGAAATGTTGAAACTTTAACTATTTTAACACAAGGGTAAATGGTGAATTATCGCTATCTTAGCTATTTTGAAATGTAAAGCATTATTGAGAACCAAGATTTGGTTATGTCCAAATAACAAAAAGTGAGTTGTATATGAAAAAACGCCCGATTCCAATTCCTTTGGTTCGGGCGTTAGGGTAATGGGTATGAAGAACTTGAACGTGCAGAAACGTTTTTTACGTATTATCGCCAAATTCATAGTTTATTATACCTCATTTTTTTCAATAGGGGGGGAGAAAAAAGAACTTTTTTTCGGTCTTTTTCTCGGTTTGTGAACGGTTATTCCAGATAGTCGGGATGTATGGAATAGCCGTCGTCTCTTTAATGTATTATTGACGTTTTGAGAATCAATTCGGAACGATTTATTTACAATAATGCCGCGGCGCGAACTGGGAATCCGTCCAAGTCTTCAATTGCCAGCGGGAACGCGGTCAGGACGAAGGTTTTCGGCGCAGCTGGAATCTGATCCAGGTTTGTCAGATTTTCCACGATGACAACGCCGCCGTTAAGAAGCAGACGATGTCCTGCCAGCTCGTCTTCGTCTCGACACGGCGAGGGCAAATCGAATCCCAGGAGTTCTATTTGCGCTTGAATCAGGAATTCCAAAGCGTCTAACGTAAACCCGGGCGCGTGAGCGAAATAGTCCGGCGCGTTCCAGAATCGGCTCCAGCCGGTTTGAAAGAGAACTTTTTTATTGCGGTTAATTATTGTTTCAAAAGGAGTTAGAGAATCTAACGCTATTTTCGAATCCGGTTTGAGATTCTCTTTATTATTAAGAGGAATACAGACGCACTCGCCGTACAGTTTGGTCAGCGGGATTGAGGCGACGTCTGCCGCAGCGGCGTTGACGTGGGCGGGAGCGTCCAAATGCGTTCCCCAATGGGTGGAAAAGCGGACGGCTCTGACGTTATACCCGTCGACAGTATCCGTTAAAACTTTCGTCGATTCGAACTTGGGGTCGCCGGGGAAGGGCGCGGTTAGAGCGGTAAGTCGATGGGAAAGGTCGATTATCATAATTAAAATGGGAGATTTAGAGGGAGTATTCTTGCCAATGACAATATATTAACAGATTTTTCGTGTAAAATCAAGAGATTTTGTCGTCCCCCCTGACAAAATATGAAAAAGCGCTATAATATCATAAAGTTTTTATGTATTTTTACTTGGCGACTTTAGCAAACCTTGAAGGAGGAGTCCTAACCTAAAATGTCCGTCAAACTTGACCTTAGCCCTTGGGGCATTACTCGACCGTCCATTGTCCGCAATCCTGTTCCCGCCGTTTTGTACGAAAAGGCGTTGAAACACGATGCGGCAGCTGTTTCTTCCGCAGGAGCTTTGATTACCAGTTCTGCGGCCAAAACAGGTCGCAGCCCCAAAGACAAACGCATCGTTGAAACGCCAGATTGCGTCAACGACGTTTGGTGGGGCGACGTCAATATTAAGCTGTCCGAAGCGTCCTTCAATGCAAACCGTCAGCGGGCAATTGATTACCTCAACAGCCGCGACGAGCTTTTCGTTATCGACGGGTTTGCTGGCTGGGACGTCGAACGCCGGATCAAGGTCCGAGTTATTTGCGCTCGATCCTATCACGCGCTGTTCATGCACAACATGCTTGTTCGTCCGACGGTAAAAGAGCTGGAAAACTTCGGTCAGCCGGACTACGTCATCCTCAACGCCGGCGAATTCCCCGCTGACCCCGCCACCGAAGGCTTGACGTCTTCAACCAGCGTCAACCTCAACCTCGCGAAACGGGAACTGGTTATCCTCGGAACGCAGTACGCGGGCGAAATGAAAAAAGGCGTGTTCACGATTATGAACTACCTCATGCCCAAAGCGGGAATTCTGTCGATGCACTGCTCCGCCAACGAAGGCGTCAACGGCGACGTTTCGCTGTTCTTCGGGCTGTCCGGAACGGGTAAGACGACCTTGTCGACAGAAGCCAACCGACATCTTATCGGCGACGACGAGCATTGCTGGACTGACCTGGGCGTTTTCAATATCGAGGGCGGCTGCTACGCGAAATGCATTGACCTGTCCAAGGAAAGCGAGCCGGAAATTTACAACGCGATTCGTTTCGGAACGGTTTTGGAAAACGTCGTTTACGATGAAACTACCCGAGAGGTTGACTATTCCGACGGCTCCATCACCGAAAACACCCGGGCGTCGTACCCGATGAATTTCATCGAAAACGTCAAGATCCCTTGCATTGGGAACCATCCCCGCAACATCATCTTTTTGGTTTGCGACGCCTTTGGCGTTCTGCCCCCGGTTAGCAAGCTGACCCCGGAACAGGCGATGTACTACTACATGAGCGGGTACACCGCCAAAGTAGCGGGAACGGAAACCGGCGTAACCGAGCCGCAGCCGACGTTCTCCGCCTGTTTTGGCGCGCCGTTTTTGGTTTGGCATCCGTCCCGTTACGCGGAACTGCTGGCGGAAAAGATGGAACGTCACGGCGCCAATGCGTGGTTGGTCAACACCGGCTGGACGGGCGGACCGTACGGAATCGGCAAACGCATGTCGATCAAGTATACCCGCGCTATTATCGACGCCATTCACTCCGGCGAACTGGTCGACACGCAGACGGTTGTCGAGCCGATTTTCGGACTCAACATCCCGATGGAAATTGCCGGCATTCCAGACGAAACCCTCGTTCCGGAAAAGTCGTGGCCGAATAAAATCGCCTACGAACAGCAAGCCCGCAAACTGGCGCGCATGTTCCAGGAAAACTTCGCCAAGTACGCCGACGTTGCCGACGATAAAATCGCCGCCGCCGGACCGAAAGGCTGATTAACAGAAAAGAAACGCATTTCGTCTGACAGGACGCGGCGTTTTTAGTATCCAAGATAGAAGAACAAAAAAAGAGCGACAACTCAAATTGGGTTGTCGCTCTTTTTAGTTAGTCAATAATCGAGATATTCAATAATTGAATTTAAGCGTTTGGATTATTGCCATCTCGCAAGATACTTCCCGCCAAAGGCGAAATATTCCAGTTGCCGCCTCCAAGGAGGGTTTTATTTTCAGAGAGTTCGTTATTTGTAAATGAACCTCCTGCGCCATTGTTCACGGTAATCCCAAAACCGGCGTTTTGGCTAATAACGCATTTATCAATTGAAGCCATGCTGTTATTGTCCAATGAAAATCCCATCGCTTTGTTTTGGGAAACCTGGCATTGAGAGAATTTGCATTCTCCAGAGGCGTCGCAGTGAACGCCGATTTTCCCGGCATTTAAAATATTGCATGAAGCGCAATCGACGACTCCGTTGGAATTAACCAGAATGTTGTCTTGTGCATTGTCTTCAATGGTACAGTTTTGTAAATTCACATTGGCTCCATTGGTAACAAAAACGCCATTTTGTTTGCCGTTGTGAATAGAACAATCCGTGAGAGAAACGCTGCTGTCTTTATCAACATGGACAACATTGCCGTTTGTACCGTAAATAGCGCATTTAGCAAATGTCCCTGTCGCGCCGTTATTGAGAAGCAGACCAACTGCAGAATTGTTTTGATCGTCATCGTCCAGACTGGGTTGAGAAGCTTCATTTGATTTGGCAGCTCCCATTAAATTGGTTTTGATTTTATTAAACCCCATGGAAAAACCTTTATAAGCGGTTTTGATGGATGTGGTTACCAGACCGCCTTTATTTTCATAAAGCTGCATGGCAACATCGTGTTTGTGTTTGTTTGCATGGATTTTACAATCATCGAATTCGGATTGATTTACTCCCGTAATTCCTACGCCGATAATGCGGAAGTCAAAAATATCGCACGATTTGAACTGACCACAGGCGTTGTCTGAAATTTTAACGCCGCAATCAACGTTATGAATGATGCAGTTTTTAAACAGCGGTTTAGCGCCTTTTTCAAGGAAAACCGCTGTTCCACCAGATTCAAACTCGCAGGAGTCAAAGGTTCCGGCGGCATTATCAGAAACAAAGGCGTGCGTTGACGCCGCTCCAACAAACAGACAATTGTTAAACTCGGGTTTTGAATCTGCTCCACAAATGGACGCGGCGTTTTGTTTTGTCAGGAACGTACAATTCTTAAAAACGGGAGATGTATTCTGGAGTTTGAAAAATGGGAGTTTTGAGTTTTCCGTATCCGTAACTCTAATAAACGCAGTCTTTTCAAAAACAGCGGTTTTGACCTTGAAAATAATTGGCTCTTCAAGATCAGAGACAATTGCAGGAGATTTGTCAGGAAACAGCGGGACTAACGAAATGTTTTTATTGATTGTCAAAGGCTGTTCCAGTGTAAACTGTGTTGGAAACAGTTTAATGACGTCTCCGTCTTTTGCCGATTGAATGCTCTCAGAAAGCTCTTTAGCGGAACAGACCATCCCCTCAGCGCCAAGTTTACAGCGTTCATTAACAGGAATTGACGTTTGAATAACGGTCGCGATGCTGTTTTGCACATTTTGACGGTTTTCCAGGAACTGAGATTTAGTCTCGTCTTCCGATTCAACGTAGGGAACGTTTATCGCGTTGAAAAGGTTTGACCAGCCGTTTTTGAAGTCTCCCTGGAGAATTTGACATAAGCCAAGATTAAACATCGCTTGAACTTTTCGTGTGTTTTGTTCTTGTGAAATCGCTCTCATGAATAATGAGATAGCGTTGGAGAGATAGCTTTTAGAAAGCGCAGGGTCTTCTGTACTGGTTGAGCTTTGCAGCGCCATTAGTCCGGCTTCCATATCTGCTTGAAGAACTTTGTCCAGCTTACGGTCTAAAGAAGACATGTAGCTTTTCAGCTCTGCAATAGACTCAACCATTTCTTGATGAAATTTTTGCTGTACTGTATAGTCCGCGCCAGCAATGTTATTATTAATACCGTAATTATTTTGCGTTGAGTTAAGAACGGTTACAAGAACCTCGGAACATGGGGTTACCGATGCCACTAAATTGAGAGCGCTTGAAATATTATTCCAATCATCTTCCGTTAAAAACGTGTTAATCGCAACGTCAAGACAATCGCTTAAAAAATCCGAAAAAACCTGTTCCATCGTTAGCCCTTCGATATTTATAAGATTTAACGTTAAACAACAGGGCGTTATAGTATTTTTATAACGTTCCTAATTTTTTATTAATTATAATATTTCCCTTAACGCATTCAAGGGGGGGATTATAACGAGTTCAATTGTCAAATTTAATAAGTTGATCCCTAAAAACGTTTGCACAGACAATCCGTACGGCGCTTTTTTTACTGAAAAGATGAATATTTACTCATTGAGAGAACCTATTTATTTGAAAATCTTTTGCGTCCTCTGTACAAATCCGAGTTTGATGTTATAATTAATATATGAACGGTTTGCGTTGAGCAAATTGCTGTTTTTCGGGAGTTTTCTGATGTAGAGTTATTGTCCTCTGCAGAAGAATTCCCTTTCACATCAACCGTCCCCGATTTGCCGTTAGGCGGAAGTCGGGGAACGTACAAGATTACAGGCGTCCATAATGATTAACATGCGTCGACTGCGGTTTAATCCCGCGGTTCGTTCTTTAGTTCAGGAATACTCGCTGGATTCCAGCAAAATGATTCTCCCGCTGTTCGTTCGAGA
>JAFZAL010000181.1 GCA_017557195.1 Thermoguttaceae bacterium
CAGCGCCGCTGGCGCTGGAGGGGAGGAAAAGGGTATTTATCGATTTTGTTATTATCGAGCCTATCCCGTGGGCTGAAGCCAACGGTTACAAGGGTTGCGTCCCTCCGGGACGCGTTCCTGCTTCTCAGCTTATCTATCTTCGCAAGAAAATTTTGCGTGCACCCAAATTCCGAATTAATTTCGCCCCCCCTCTTGACAATTCTTTGAAAATAAATAAAATAGACGTATTGATTTGAACAACATCTGTTGTTTAATTGTCAGTTGGTCGGGTAGCTCAGATGGTAGAGCAACGGACTGAAAATCCGTGTGTCACCAGTTCGATCCTGGTTCTGACCATAAAAAAGCGTTCTGCAAGCCCCCTTGCAAAACGCTTTTTTTATTTGTCTTGTGTAGTATCTCGTTTGAGTAAATCTCTTAAACTTTTTCAAAAACCATCGCCGCGGCGCCGCCGTTGCGATCAAACGTGAGCGTTAAGGCGAACGGTTTGTCGGACGCCGTCGGAACTCCGTGAACAACCGGGATCGGACAGTTCGGATCTGGCTGAGAGTAGTTTCTGGCGGGCGGGAGGACGCCGTTTTTCAGAGCGAGAACGGTGGCAACCATCTCAACAGCGGCGGAACCGCTGCCGGCGTAGCCGATGCCGCCTTTGAGAGCGACGACCGGGACGCCTGGCAGAATTTCTGCAATCGCCTGCGCTTCGAGCGCGTCTTCGGTTATCGTTCCCCAGCCGTTGGCGTTGATGTGCGACAACTCGTCCGGCTGGATTCCTGCGTTCTGCATGACCAGTTTGAGGCAGTTTTTAATCGCCTTGCCGGAAATTTGATATTTGTGCGTTCCGTCTGTACAGTTTGCCCAGGCGCGAACTTTTGCTAACGGTTCCACTCCGCGTTTTTTCGCGCTGGATTCCGATTCGAGAACCAGACATCCCGCCGCTTCTGCTGCAACCAGCCCGTCTCGAGCGGCGTCAAACGGTCGACACGCGCCTTCCGGGTCTGCTGCGTTGGACGATTTGCCAATCCAGGCGTAACGCGTCCAGTTAAAGTCGTCAATAAAGTTGCCTACGCCGCCAACAACCATGGCGTCAGCTGCGTCGCGCTGAATAACGTGAATCGCTTCAATTGTCGCCGCTATAGCTCCGGTGTCGCCCAAAACCAACGTGTTGCTGGGACCTTGAAGGTCGTTGGCGATTCCTAAATGGCAGGCGGACATGTTCGGCAGATATTTCAGCATCCAGAGGGGGAACAGGTTGTCCATAAAAGACGCCCCCCAGTATTTTTTCAGACTGGCGGCTTTTGACTCTACGTCTTCTTTGCCTTCAACAGCCATTCCTTTTATACAGGCATCTGCGATGTCGCTTATAGAGGACATAATAAACGACGTTCCAAAATCAATCCCAACTCGCTCAGGACCGAGCTGTTGAGACAATTTATCATCAGATTCTCCCTGCGCCTGTTTGAGCGCCAGCGCTCCCGCCGCCAAGCCAAGCTGAACGTCCCGACTCATTATTTTGATGTTTTTGCGAGGCTGAACGAACTCTTTTGCGGAAAAATCGGCAATATATCCAGCTATCGGAGCGGGCAACACAGGCGACGCCGGATCTGCGGTTTGAGCGTCCGGGGAATAAGAAGCGGCAACCTTTTCATAGGCATGAATTCCCGAGCGTCCTTCCAGCAAATTGTTCCAGAATACATCTGAACCAATGCCAAGACTGCAAACAGGAGCCGCTCCTGTTACAACGATAGATTCGTAATTGTTCATAACGGTAAAAGGGTGTTACTTACGGGGGGCGGGTATTACCCGCCAACAAAACAAAAATATAATTTCGCGGACAATGTCCGCTCCCCGGAATGTTAACGATTTAAATTTCGTAAATTCGATAGGTTTTTGTCCTCAAGGCTCCGCCTTTTTCCAGCGACCCGCGAGACAGATGATTCGATTCCAAAACCCAGGAAAACTCCGCTTCATGAATTCCCCATTTTAACGCCAGGGGAACAAGTCCATTGAGCAAAACCAGCCCTAAACCAGAAAGCTGATATTCCGGCTCAACGTTTGTGCTGATAATGCGAATGGCTTTGATAGCGGATTTGTTTCTCAACAGGTGGAACCAGCCAAAGGGGAACAGACGCCCATGAATCTTTTTGATTCTGGGGTTGTAGTCTGGCAAACATAGGCTTACGCCAACGACTCGCCCGTCAATTTCCGCCGCCAGAGCCAGTTCCGGAACGAGCAGATGCTTAAGCCCTTCCGCCTCTTCCGCAACTTCTTCGTCTGAAAGCGGGACAAATCCCCAGGTGTTGGTCAGAGAGCTGTTGTACAGCCGCAGGAACGTGTGGACGTCTTCGAGGAAATGCGTTTGGTCCATCGGACGAATTTTGACGTTCAGCCTTTCCTGAATGGCGTCGGAAATGCCCAAGTACTTGGCGCGGACGTCCTGAAGCATGCTGACGTCTCCCCAGAAAGCGTATAAATCCTGTACTTTTTCGAACTTATAGCTTTTGACCAATTTCTCGTAATAGGGGAGATTGTAGGTCATCATGAACATCGGGCTGGAATTGAAACCATCGATCAGCAAACCGAGTTCGTAATTCAACGACGGGTTGCACGGACCGCGCATTTTGGATAACCCTTTGCTTTGAAGGTAGTTGCGGGCGGTGTCAAAAAGCGCTTTGGAAACGTCTACATCGTTAATGCATTCAAAAAAGCCGAAAAAACCAACGCCGTCGTTGTATCGTTTTAAGTGTCCATTATTGACAATGGCGGCAATGCGCCCAACGGGTTCGCCGTCTTTATAGGCAATAAATGGCTGAACTGTGTTATGAAGCCCAAAAGCGGACTGTTTGAATCCAAGAAGACCTTTTGCGCTATCCAACAACGGAGGAATCCAATAGGAGTTCCGCGAATAAATTTTTTCCGCAAGAGTAAAAAACTCTTTTTGTTGCTTTGACGTAGTTACAGGTTGTACGGAAATGTTTGGCATAATCTAACGTCTGGTCAGCCGCTGAAAATACAACAGCTGTATAAAAGGAGCGTATATTCTCAGTTATATACTGAGAACTGCAAAACTATTATTAGGGTGTTGCGTTCTTTAAATTTATAGTATGATGGAGCGCCGCCGCTGCGCTTTACGGCGTTTCCATTCTATATTATCGGATGAAAAAGTTAATTTTCTGAGCCTAAGTATATCGAATATCACGAATTTTTGCTAGATTATCTACCCTGCATTTTCGGATTATTTTAAACAAATCAAAAAATTTTTTAAAAAAAGGGGTCTGCCCCCTTGAAATCTTTTTAAGAATCGTTAAAATACAGCTATGTTTTGAATCGAAGGAAATATTTGATTCAAAATAAAACCATGCGGGTGTAGCTCAGTTGGTAGAGCACAACGTTGCCAACGTTGTTGTCGTGGGTTCAAGCCTCATCACCCGCTCTTTCAGAACGGTAAACTTAAACGTTTGCCGTTCTTTTTTTATGGGAAAAAATGGAGATTCTAAACTCTTCCCCCTTGTTTTTAACTCAGGAATATATTATATTATATTTATGAATTGCGGGAACCGCAGGCAGGCCATAAGATTTTCCCGGGGCCTGCCGCTTATAAAAGCAATTCTCCTGACATGATCGCTTTTTTACGACTGGTTCGATTCCCTGCCGTTTTTACCATCCTCGCTGATTGCGCGATGGGATTTCTGTTTACGTGCAGAAACCCGGGAGAAAAGGAATGGATCGCCTTTGCTCTGATTTGCGCCGCGTCAGTTTGCCTGTACTGGTTCGGAATGGCGGCAAACGACGTCGTCGACGCCGAGCGGGATTCGCAGCATCCGGTTCGTTGTTTTCGTCCAATTCCCTCCGGTCAGATAAGCGCTGCGAGAGCAAAGCGAATCGCTCTAACCCTGCTGCTGATTGGAACGGTAATCGGAAGCGGACTTGCCTGGTATTTTTCGACAAGTTTAACCGCCGCAGCGCTGGCGTGTTTGATAAGCTCAATAATCCTGTACGATTACGCCTTTAAGGCTCGCTGGTTTGCGCCGCTGATTATGGGGCTTTGCCGGGCGTTCAACATCCTGTTCGCCATGAGCGTTTTTTACAATCCGGAAACAGTCGGCGGATCCGCAATGGCATGGGTTTTAGCCGCCTACTGTGTGTATATCACCGGAGTAACGTGGTTTTCCCGGTATGAAAATGCCGATGAAGAAAACGGTTGGGAGACGGAAGAAGAGTCGGAGTCTGACGAACGCAAAGCGCCTAAAGCTCCATGGTCGCCTGTCGCGTGGCTTTCAGCGCTGGTAATCGGGTTGGGAGTTCTGGCTCTTATGCCGTTGGCGGACGCGATTCCTTCGAATATCCAATATCCAATTTTTGCTCAAGATCCGATTCGATGGCGAATGTTAATCGGCGTTTTGAGTTTGATGGTCGGTTTCCGCGCTTTGCAAACGCTGCTGTTAAATAACCCCCGGGCGATCGGTCCGATTGTCGGCTATTGCCTGATGACTTTAATTGTTTTAGACGCCGTTGTCGTTTGCCTGGTTCAAAATCCTACTGTGTCAATTTGTATTGTCGGCTTGTTGATACCGGCAATTGTCCTAAATCGAATAACCTATATTACGTAAATTCAACGGTTACTTTTCATCGTTGACAATATCCTTAAAGTATCGTGTTACGTTGGAGATTCCTGCTGGGAACCCTTATAATCGGTCTGATTTGTTTTTTAGGCTGGTTTGACTGGTATTTCGAAAAACAGTTTGGAATTGCCGGCATCGCGCTGTTTCCGCTGCTGATAGGGCTGCTTATTCCATCGTGCGCTGAACTGATTACCTTGTCTCGTCTGGCGGGAGCGCGTCCTCAGCGGCTTCTAGTTTATCTGTGCACATTTCTTGTCGTAACGATGAGCTGGCTGGCGCCGATTGCGTCCGGCTGGGCAGAAAGAGCGTTGAGTCAGGTTAATCGCCCCCGAATGGAATTCTTAATGCACGCCACCTGCGGGTCGTGGGCGTTTGCCGCGCTGGGAATTTCGCTGATATTGGTGTTCATGACAGAAATATATCGATTCAAGCGTCCCGGCTTCTCGCTGATTCATGTTGCTGCGACGATGTTTACGATAGTTTATTTAGGAGTTCTTTCGGTTTTTTTGGTTCAGATTCGACTTGTCGGCGGCATCGGCTATTTGGTAACGTTTTTGTTGACGGTTAAAATGGGCGACACCGGCGCGTACACCATCGGTCGTTTGTTTGGTCGAACGAAAATGGCGCCAGCTCTCAGTCCTGGCAAAACATTCGAGGGCGCAGTGGGAGCGTTGTTCTTTTCCTGCTTTACGTCCTGGCTGATGTTCTGTCAGATTCTGCCGGCATGTTCAACTACATTCCGATCTCATGGGGTTCAGGGTCTTACTGCTGGAATTCCGTTTGATTGGCTGATTTTTGGAATAGTAATTGGATTTATCGGCATGATGGGCGACTTGGCGGAATCCATGCTCAAGCGCGACGCTCAGCGAAAAGACTCCAGCCTTTGGATGCCAGGCTTTGGCGGCATTTTGGATCTTTTGGACTCCATTCTTCTTGCCGCCCCGGCTGCCTATGCGCTGTGGGCATTTGGAATTGTCGTGCCGTAAATTTGAAAGCTAAAAGCTATAACTCAAACTATAACAATGAACGAACTTGAACAATATTGTTTATCGGTAGCTCAGGCGGCGCGAGAAGCGTCGCGAAAGATGGCTCTGGTTTCCGGAACGCAAAAGACGCAGTGGCTTAAAGCGTCCGCCGCCCGGCTCAGAGCAGAAACGGAAACGCTCTTGGCGGCAAACAAACTCGACCTGGACGCCGCGCCCGGTTACGGGCTGACGTCTGCAATGATCGACCGCCTGACGCTTACTCCGCAGCGAATCGAAGGCATTGCCGTCGCGCTGGAAGAAGTGGCGGCTCTGCCCAACCCCGTAGGGGGAATCATTCATTCCACAATTCGCCCGAACGGGATTGAAGTCCAGAAAGTTCGCGTTCCGCTGGGCGTGATCTTTTTCATTTACGAGTCCCGTCCAAACGTAACCGCCGACGCTGCCGCTTTGTGCGTCAAGTCCGGCAACGCGGTTATTCTCCGCGGCGGGAAAGAGGCGATTCATTCCTCGCAGGCGATTGTCAACCTGCTTTGCGAAGAAGCGATTAAAGCCGGCTTGCCGGAAAACGCGATTCAGTTTGTCAACACGATTGACCGCGACGCTGTCGGGTATTTCCTCAAGCTCAATCAGTATATAGACGTCTGCATTCCCCGTGGGGGCGAAAGCCTGATTCGCCGCGTTACTGCCGACGCAACCATGCCGGTTATCAAGCACTTTAACGGGAACTGTCACGTCTATATTGACAAATCCGCTCCGGAAGACATGGCTGTCAAGATTCTGCTCAACGCCAAGACGCAGCGCATGGGCGTCTGCAACGCGGCTGAATCGCTGGTTGTACATCGCGGATGCGCCGAACGTCTTCTGCCGGTTCTGGCAAAAGCTCTTCAGGACAAAGGAGTCGAAATCCACGGCGACGAGACAACCGCCAAACTTTGTCAAAACATCGTTCCCGCTACAGAAGAAGATTATAAAACCGAATATCTCGGGCCGAAGATTTCCTGTATTGTCGTCGACAGCATTGAAGACGCGATTGAACACATCAACAAGTACAGTTCCGGTCATACCGAGGCGATTGTAACGCAAGACCTCAACGCCGCTCGTCTGTTTACTCAGGCAATCGATTCCTCTGCAGTTATGGTCAACGCGTCTACCCGCTTTAACGACGGCGGCGAGTTCGGCTTAGGCGCTGAAATCGGCATCAGCACCGATAAACTTCACGCTCGCGGTCCCTGTGGTCCGGAAGAACTGACGACCTATAAGTATGTTGTTTATGGGGATGGACAGGTGAGAGAGTAGAAAATGGAAGGCGGTAATGGAGTGAGCGTTAGCGAACGAAATTACGCTTCCAGGAACCGCGTAGCGGTTCAATATTAATAGCCGTGGGTGAAACCCACGGAAGGAATAATGGACAAACCAGACAATCCTGTCGAATCAACTGACGCTCGCGCGCCGTACGACGTTATTCGTCCGCACGAGTTGACGAACTACGCCCTGATGGAACTCAAGACGCTTTTGGAAAAGGCGGCTTTTGAGCTGGGGCGGGATTGGAGTCAACGTCTGCGGGACAGAATCGTTGTGTCCGTTGACCGCGTCGCGTCTCGACACTGGAAAGACGTCCGCGCCTGGATTGCTCCGTCGGAACCGCCGCAGAAACAAACCTGGTTCCCGCTCTCGTTTCAGTCGGACGCGTTGGGGGCGCAAGACGCGATTGTCTTTCCCGCCGCGATGCTGTCGAACATGTTTGACCGCTTAACCGGCGGTCAGGCGGAACCGACCGTTGACGGAACTCTTTCCACGCCGCTGACGGCTCTGGAACAGCGGCTGCTGAATCGCATTGCCGAGTCGTTTTCCGCTCAATGGCAAAAGTCGTGGGAGAAATTTCTGCCGTTAAACATTCAGTCTGTTACATCCTTTAAGCCGTTTAATTTAGAGGACGGCGACCCCTGCGCGATCTGCGAGTTTGTCGTCCGATGGTCTCAGACGAGCTTGTCGTTTTATCTGATTCTGCCGTATTACGCGGTTGCTGATTTGGACCGTCGGCTGGACAGAAGTCGTCTGGACTGGCTCAACGACTTTTCCGACCCGTCGCCGACGGTTCCCGCTGGCGTGCGTAAATCGAAAATTCGCCTGAGCGTTTTAATGGCGCGCTCGTCCATTACGGTTGAAGACCTGCTCCAGCTTTCGCCGGGCGACATCATCGCCACAGATCAAAGCGCCGATTCTCCGATTGAAGTCTATATTCAAGACAAGCTCAAGTTCCTCGCCGCCCCCGGTCAGCTCCACGGTCAAAAGGCGATAGAAATTCTGTCCTCGCCGGAGGAGTAAAAAGAAACTCTACGGAGGGTCGACGTCCTCGTCGACCGCTGGCGTCCCCACCTGCCAATGGAACAATGCCCCGCAAAATACGCTCTTTCGCAGTCGAAAACGCCTACGGGTCGCGGACGAAGTCCGCAACAGAGATTTTAAGCCGCAAAGAACGCAAAGAAATAGAAGGCGGTATTAGAAAGGAAAAACAATCTTCCGCTAGAACCGCGTAGCGATTCAATATTTCTAGCCGTGGTTTTTACTCCACAGGAAAAGAAATACAAGAAGAACAAATATCTTCAAATCCACATTTCCTCCCCCTGTTGACGTACGGATTTTTCTCCGCTATAATATCTTGTGGATAAATAAGCCAAGCATGTAACACTCAAATTTTGCGACATCATGCCGAAAATGAAAAACGCACAACAGGACGCTGATATGGTCAGGGATTATCGTAAAGCGGCAAAACAGGGAGATGCAGAAGCGCAATATAATCTTGCAGAATGTTACTATAGCGGAAAAGGAGTTCGTAAGAACAGAGTTAAAGCGGTAAACCTGTATCGCCAAGCGGCAGAACAAGGTTTTCTGGAAGCGCAATACAAACTTGCTCATTGTTACTATTACGGCATTGGCATTCCACAGGATAGAGCAGAATCAGTAAAATGGTATCTCAAAAAAGCAGAAGAAGGAGATGCTGAAGCTCAATTCAAACTTGGTAAACGCTATGCTTTTGGAAGAGAAATTCGACATAATGTTGAGGAAGCGTTAAAATGGTTTCATAAAGCGTCTGACCAAGGCTATTCAGACGCTCAAATGTGCATAGGATTATTCTATGAACACGGTTGTGGCGTTCCAGAAAATAAAGCCGAAGCCGTTAAATGATATCGTAAAGCCGCAATGAATGGAAATGAAGTCGTTTACAAAATACTTGGCGATTGCTATTATAACGGCGACGGCGTCCGAAAAAACAAGGCGATAGCGGAAAAATGGTATCGCAAAAAAGCAGAGGAAGGGGATGCGTACGCTCAATATGAACTCGGCAACCGCTATTTCGAGGGCGACAACGTTCCTCAGAATTTTGAAGAAGCTCTGATATGGTATCGTAAATCAGCGGATCAAGGAAATGACGACGCTCAAAAATCAATGGGCGATTGTTATTTTAACGGCGTCGGAG
>JAFZAL010000182.1 GCA_017557195.1 Thermoguttaceae bacterium
AATGAGTTTCGTCCCTATCGGGACTATTCAAGCGACCAACGGGAGCGGATATAAAACATTTCGCGCGGCAGCGCGGACTGGGTGCGGCGCCTCGCCGCCCGCCGGTTACAATGAGTTTCGTCCCTATCGGGACTTTAGCGGACTATCGTCCGCTGTCGCTCCCGCGACGTCTCATCTCTCATTCGGACAAATCTTCCATGTACCGGAAATATTTATGTCCTCCCCTGTGAGGATTTCTCCCTGTGGGGGGGCTTTTACTATTTTTAATCTTCTTTATAATATATTTATAATTTTTACGAAATAGGAGCTTGGCTGGTTTGCTCCGATTTTCCAACAAATTACTCAAACCGCTGGGCGCTGTAATAAACAACGCATATATTCCCCCTATTTTAACATGACCCGTTCGCACAGCCGATATTCTGACGACGACTACGATGACGATTCGGACGATTTCTATTCGAATCGCGCTTACGACGATCCGGATATTGCCGCCTGCGAACGCGTTTTGGGATATACGTTTGACGATAAAAGCCTGTTAGAAGAAGCGCTTACGCATTCTTCCGGAGCGATAAGCCGCAGTAAATCCAACGAGCGCTTGGAGTTCCTCGGCGACTCCGTTTTGGGGTTGACGATTTGCACGTATCTGTTTTGCGAATATCCTGAATTTCAGGAAGGCGAAATGACGAAAATAAAATCTATAGTCGTCAGTCGACAGACGTGCGCCTTGGTCAGTCAAAGTCAGGGAATCGGGCGGTTCCTTCACCTCGGTCGCGGCATGACCAACACCGGGCAAGAAATGCCGATGTCTCTGCTGGCAAACCTGCAAGAGGCGATTATCGGAGCAATTTACCTCGACAGCGACTTTGAAACGGCGCAGGATTACGTCGAGAGATTTTTCATCTCCCACGTCGAAGACGCCATCGACGGCAAAGAAGGCGAAAATTTCAAAGCCACGCTTCAAAGCCGCATCCAAAAAGAACACGGAAAAACGCCTGTCTACGCTTTGCTGGACGTTCAGGGACCGGAACACGCCAAGTGTTTCAAGGTTGCTGTGAAAGTCGGAGGGTATTATTATCCGTCCGCCTGGGGCAAGTCCAAAAAAGAAGCAGAACAGCGCGCTGCCGAAAACGCCATGTGCGTTCTCGACGGTCAGGAGCCAATTCACCCGTCAGACGACTGACGAGATATTGATAATTACCAATTTCAATCCCTTTAACCCCTACCTACCTATCATGGAAAGAATTTACAATTTTTCAGCTGGTCCGGCTATGCTTCCGCTTCCCGCTCTGAAAAAAGCGCAGGAAGAAATGCTCAACTACAACAACAGCGGCATGTCCGTCATGGAAATGAGCCACCGCTCTAAGCCGTTTGAAGAAATCATCGGCGCGGCGGAAGCCAACCTTCGTCAGCTGCTCAATATCCCGTCCAACTACAAAGTTCTGTTTTTGCAGGGCGGCGCAAGCCTTCAGTTTGCTATGCTTCCCATGAACCTCGCCAAAGGCAAGTCCGCTGACTACATCGTCAACGGAACGTGGAGCAAAACCGCTATGGGACAGGGCAAAACCCAGACGACCGTTCGCGCCTGCTGGGACGGCTCCGCCGACAACTTCATTCGCACTCCGGAAGATTCCGAACTTGACCTCGACCCGAACGCCGCGTTCGTTTATCACTGCTGCAACGAAACGATTCAGGGCGTCCAGTTCCAGAAAGCCCCGAAGACGCCAGACGGCGTTCCGTTGCTGTGCGACGCCTCGTCCGACTTCCTTCACAAGCCGATCGACATCAACGACTACGGCTGCATTTTCGCCTGCGCTCAGAAGAACATCGGTCCCGCCGGCGTTACGATTATCGTTATGAGAGAAGACCTGCTCGAACGCGTTCCGGAAGGTCTGCCGTCCATGCTGGACTACAAACTTCAGGACAGCAAAGGCTCGATGCACAACACTCCGCCGACGTTTGCCATCTACATGGTTAAACTCGTAACGGACTGGCTCATCAACGACATCGGCGGTCTGGCGAACATGTACGAAATCAACAAGCGCAAAGCCGCCATGCTGTACGAAGTCGTCGACAACTCTGACGGATTCTACATCGGTCACGCGAAGAAAGAATGCCGTTCGATTATGAACGTCCCGTTCCGTATGCAAACCCCCGAAATGGACGCCAAGTTCATTGCTGAAGCGGCTCAAAACGGACTTTGCACCCTCAAGGGACACCGCTCCGTCGGCGGCTGCCGCGCGTCTATCTACAACGCCATGCCGGAAGAGGGCGTCGTTGCTCTGCGCGACTTCATGGTTGACTTCCAGAAGAAGAACGGCTGAGATTAGCAAAGCCTAAACGCGCCTGAGCAAATCAGAGCGATACAGACAAATCAAACAACCCCGGGAACTTTTGTTCTCGGGGCGTTTTTTTCAATATTTAATGGAATTCTATTTTTTCTGGCGCCCCCCCCTTTTATTTTTCTTAACGAGTTTGTAAAATAGTAAAAATAAAGTTGACGAATAACGTCGATAGCTTTTTCATTTCCTTTTATTTTGGAGCTGTCTGCCATGGATCGCAGAAATTTTATTGCCGCGTCGGCAGCGCTGGCAGTCGGAACGCTTGCTGGCGCAGCGTCTGGCGCATTTGCCGAAGAACCCGTTTCACAAAAATCAACCGTAAAGGAGAAAACCATGAGTAAAAAAATCGTAGTAGCCGCTGACCCGTTTGCCGTTGGACTCAAAGACGCCGTTGTTGCCGACCTGAAAGGCAAAGGATACGAAGTCATTGACGTCGGCGCCCGCGCTGAAAACCCGGACATCCCCTACTTCGAATCCGCTCCGATCGCCTGCAAGTACATTCAGGACGGAACCTGTGAAAACGGCATCCTGTTCTGCGGAACCGGCATGGGCATGTCGATTGTCGCCAACAAATGCAAAGGCATTCGCGCGTCCGTCGTTGAAAGCGTTTTCGCTACGAAAATGTGCCGTACGATCAACAACTCCAACGTTTTGTGCCTTGGCGCGATGATTTGGGGCGAAGCCATGGCTCTGGACGCTGTCGATACCTTCCTCAACACTGCGTTCACTTCCGCTTTGCCGCAGTTCGCCGACTTCCTCAAAGAAGCCGCCAAGAAGGTCGACGCGTTCGACGAAAAGAACCTGAAATAATTAGGCATTAGGCAAGAGGCAATAGGTAGTAGTTTGATAATTCACACTCCCTATTGCCTACTGCCTACTGCCTTTTCACTCCTCACTCCTCATTCCTAACTTTTCAGAATTTCCATGGCAATTACAGTAACCTGTCCCGGATGTCATAAAAAGTTCGTTGTCAGCGAGAAGTTCGCCGGCAAGAGCGGTCCTTGCAAGTACTGCAAGACCATTATCAAAATCCCCAACGAAGTTCCGGCAGCGGAAAAAGTTGTTATTCACGGCGGGGATGCGTTTGCCAGCGGCGGTAAAAACGCCGAGGGAAAACTTGTACTCAAACCGTTGGAACGCGGCGAGAAAAAGTTTGACCGGGTTCGAACAATCGTTATAACCATAGGGATACTGGGCGCGCTTGTGGCAACGTTTGTTCTGGGGAAGTTTATCGATCTGAACGAAAACTTTCTCATTGCCGCCGCCGGATTATGCATTGTTACGCCTGTGATTGTTGGAGGATTGTATCCACTGGTTAAAAAGGACGAGATGCTGGAATCCATTCACGGCTTTGACTTCTACTGGAGAACGGGCGTTATTTCCCTGGTTTACGTTGGCACGTGGGGAGCGTTGTCGTATTTAATCAACATCGGAACTATCAGCAATCAAGCGCCGGCGACTTGGGCGATATGCTCGATTGTCCTTGCAGCGTTTGGAACGTTTATGTGCATGTGTTTCTATGAACTGGAATGGGGAAACGCAGCATTCCATACATTGGCATATATTCTGATAACGCTGCTTTTGCGATACCTTGCTGGAATTGTCTGGTTCTCGCAAATTGTGGTTGAAACCGCGGCAGGAAAGAACGCGCCACCTCCTCCGCCGATGTAATAATCCTCAGATTTAAAGAGTTCTCGCCTTGTGGGGGAGACGCAAAAAAACAGCGGTGAAACAAATGTTTCATCGCTGTTTTTCTTTTGTCTGGTTGTTAAAACAACTTAAGGTTTATACAGACGTTTACTAATTTTTAGCGCGGAATTCTTCCGGAGTCATGTTGTGCCGCTGCTGGAAGGCGCGGAAGAAGTATTCGTAACAGTTAAATCCGGAATTCGCGGCGACCTGACCGATTTTCTGATCGGTTTGGAGTAGCAGGAATTCTGCCGTTTCCATGCGAAGGCGGGTAATAACCTTGTTGATTGTCCGTCCAAAGCTGGCTAAAAATCGACGATCCAGCATGGCGCGGGAAAGCTTTACGCTGTTGGCAACATCCACAGCAGAAATTTTTTCCTTGTAATGCTTGCGAATGAATTCAATCGCTTGAATGCAATACGGATCGGTTGTAGCAACGGTATCCGTTGATTGTCTTGCAACAGCGCCTTTGGGAGAAATGACAATTGGCGCTTCTGCTGCGTTTTCATTTTTGCGATTGTTCATTTTCTTGTCCAGCAGTTCTGCAGCAAGATAACCGTGCCTTTCAGCGTCCAGATCAATACTGGATAACTGAGGCGAAGACAAACTGCACGTAAGCGAATCGTTGGAAACGCCCAAAACGGCAACCTGATTAGGAACGTCCAATTCGAGTTCTTTGCACGCCTCAATGATTCTCACCGCCAACATATCGGAAGCAGCCAAAATTCCAACGGGATACGGAAGCTTTTTGAGCCATTTAATCAAGGATTTACGGCGAGCGTCATTCCAATATGGACGATGATACTCGTATGTAGAGACATCGTCCGGGTAAACAAAGCAACGGCGATCCTGTTTGCGTAATTCCTGAACAAAGAAATCTCGCAAGCGGTTGCACCACCAGACGTTGTTTACTGCGTACCACGCAATATTAGTCAAACCTCTGTCGCAAAAATGCATGGCAGCGATCTGTGCAATCTCTTCAAAATCGAAATCAATATCTACGCCATTGGGAACGTCGTTATTGAGGAGTTCAACAATCGGAACTTTTTTCTTCTGAAGTTGACGATAGATGTCTGTTGAGTTGCTTTGGGAAATGATGCCGTCTCCATGCCATGATGCGAAATCCCCTGGAACTTTCTCACATACGTTGCATGGTTCTAACCGAACA
>JAFZAL010000183.1 GCA_017557195.1 Thermoguttaceae bacterium
CAGCTTCGCGCCGTACCGGGCGCCGCCTGAATAAACGTTCTCATGGAACGGATAAGGCGATAGTTCTCGTCGAGAAGCTGGAAGTAAATCGCGCGTCCGGACGGGGCTTCAAAGCAGACGCTGCCGTCCTCGCAGACGGGCACGATGCCGTGATAGATTTTCGGACTCCACGCCATTGCGGCAGAGATGGAAAACGTCTGGTTGAGCCCGTTGCTGCCCGGCGACGCGCTGACGCGGGACGTCTCTTCTATAACGCGCAGCCATTTCACGTCTCCCCGTTTGACGCCCGCAAGGTTCTGGTAAACGTCTGTTACAAAGAAACTGCCGGTCGTCTTGCTGCGGTCGGTTTTGTCAACCAGAACCGGCGGGACAGGGCGGGGGACAATCGGAATCGGGTTGTGAAGGTCAATCGTCGCGCTGGATAAAAGCTCTGTCTTCTTCCCCTTGTCGTCGATAAGCAGGAGCGAATTGAGCCGCCCGCCGTTGGTCGGGTTGTCGATCTGCCCGGAATAGAGAACCAGCGTCCTGTCCAGCGCCCACGGATCGCAGGACTGCCCGCGGTCGTACGTCGGCTTGTCCGGGTATTCGAGATTGGTAATCGCCTTTTCGTCGTTCTTCCCGGAGACGGAATTCTGAACCCCGGCGGAGATGTCGATAAACGCGATCGTTCCGCGGGGCGGGGCGTTGTGCGGCGCGAACGTCCCGACAACCAGATTCGGACTGCCGGGCACCGGCTTCGCCTGAAGAATCGCTTCCGGGAAAACCATGTTGTTGGCGAAGAACGCCGTTTCGTTTGTCCCGTCCGGATAGACAGACCACAGACTTTGAATCGTCAGCGCGTTTTTGTCGATGTACTCCCAGCGGCCAAAGAGAATTCTGCCGTCCGGTAAAACAGACGGGTCGAATTCTGTTACATTGTTGACGGAAATCGTATGAATGTCGGACCCGTCTGCGTTCATGACGTGAAGAATCGCTACGCCGTTGTTGGCGCACGGCACAAGACCGCTGTAACGCGTGGACGTAAAGACGATTCTGCCGTCCGGCAGCCAGGCAGGGCGAACGTCGTGATGTCCGCCGCCGGAACCCTTGTACGGATTCCCCTGAGCGTCGAGGTTGGTCAGCTGTTTCAGCCCGGTGCCGTCCAAGTTGATTTTGTAAATAATCGAGTTCCCGTTGGGCGTCCCCTTGTAACAAAACAGAACCGTCTTGCCGTCGTAGGACAGAGCCGGATCATAGTAGATGCCGTCGCCCAGCGTCGGGTTGGTCGTCGGGTCGATAAGAGGTCGAATCCGATACTGCTCCGGCGGGTCAGCCGGGTTTTCGAGAATGTAAATTCCCCCGACGCCCGGATTCTTCACGCCGCGGCGCCACTGATAGAACGTGTCGTAAATATGCAAGCCCTGATAATTATGCCGCGCTGTAAAGAGAATCGGAAACGTCAGCCGCGCCTTGGGCGAGTTCGACGCCGATTCTTCCGCCGAAACGAAGGAAACGGTAAACGCCGCGAACGTCAAAACAAACAACAGGAATATGGAAAGTGGGATGTGTTTCATAGTTGTATGGGAATAAAAAGTAAATCTCTGTTTATATGAGATTATAGCGCTATGCTATTTGATTTTGAATAGGGGGGGAGTCGAGAGAGTCGCTTGTGTGTCGGAGTGCGCCGCCTTAACCAACGACCTAGAGATAACCACAGTTCAGCCCGGGGGGCCCGCGCCCACCAAAGATTCTTTGTCTCGTTTGAGCGCTCAGCGTACCCGGTTCACGACAGACAATGAGACGCTGCTCACAACGAGAAAAAATTTATACAGAAGTAATTGTTAATTATCCGCGATCCAAATTTAAACGCCATAATTTCATAATTCGAATTTTTCAGCCCCCCCTATAAAAATTTTTTGAAAGAGTTACAATAATAGTAAAGTCAGGTTTGTTATAATAATACAAAGATTGAAGATATTATAATATATGGCTTTTGATTAAAATCTTATTGTTTTGATGGCGTTGTTTATAACGGTTCATTTTATACCGTATGTTTATCGACGCTGAAACGCATTATTATTCAGTCGGTCAATTCATTATGGCGAAGGAAGCGTTCCAGTATCTAAACAGAAACCAATAGAAAGTTGGCAAAATATATCCAAACAACGAAATCTAGACTCAAAATGTATTCTGTACTTTTATTATTGAAACAACGTCTGTGTTGTCAATAATACATATGAAGAGAAAAATGGCGTCGTAACTATCGACTTGGCAGAATGATTTTCCTAAACATAGGAAAAAAGAAGTTCCAAAAGAAATAGAGACGCGTTTTTTCAAATAAAGTACAATAAGAGTTTCATCAATATAAAAATGACAATTTTATAATGGAGGCGCGTTATGACGTTTAACAGCATTTTTACAAAAAAGTACGATAACTGGGATGCCATTGAAAAAGATATCGAGAACCTCGAAACGACCAAGGAAAAAGGCGACGCTTTTGAGCAGTTCGCGTTTGCATATTTTATATTCTTTAAGAATCTATATCAAATTAAAGAAATCTATATGTGGCCAGATATTCCCGCCAACCTTAAAGAGCAATTCAAGCTCGAGAAAAAAGACAACGGCGTAGACGGACTATTCATAAGAGACGACGGTTCGTCTGTTGCTTATCAGGTAAAGTTTAGAAAGAATCATGAAGTCCCTGGATATCACGATCTTACCTCATTCTGGGCGGAATCGGAATATACCGACGAAAGATGCATTTTCGCAAACAGTTACACGCTGCCCGAGCAGACAGATAAAAAAAAGAATCAGTTCTTGGTTCTCAGAGACAGTTTAACCTCCTTGCCCAGCGAATTCTTCGAGTGGTTTTACGCTCTTGCCAATAATACCGTCAGGGAAGAGAGCGTGGTCAAGTTTTCCCCGTTGGCTCATCAGAAAAAGATGATATCTGATGTTATCAACGGGTTTCAAACGTCAGACCGAGGCAAGATGCTTGCTGCATGCGGGACAGGAAAAACGCTTACGGCCTTATGGATTAAAGAACAATTAAACGCTCGCCTGACTTTGTTTGTTACGCCAAATCTGGCGCTAATCAAACAAACGCTGGAGGCGTGGATGCCACAAGCGGCAATGCCTTTTTCTTACCTCTGCGTTTGCAGCGATCTTACTGTCGCCGCCAAAGCCGACTCAGAAAATTTTAATGCCGACATTTCCTCCATTGGCGTTCCTGTAACAACAGACAGCGAAAAGATTTATGAATTCATTACCCATCCTTCTCAGAAAGACAAGGTTATTTTTTCAACCTACCAGTCTTTAGACGCTATTGTTTCTGCAGTTCGGGAACTCGACGACATAACCTTTGACATCGCGTTTTTTGATGAAGCGCACAGAACTGCCGGAAACAAGGATTCAGTAATGTTCACCTTGGGGATGGACAACAAGTACATTCCTTGTGAAAAGCGGTTGTTTATGACCGCCACTGAGAAAGTTGTTAACCCTCATATCGCCGATTTAGCAAAACAGTTTAATTATGACGTTTTTTCCATGGACGATGAAGAACAATATGGAAAAACTTTTACCGCTCTTCCTTTTCGCGACGCCATCGAACAAGGGATTATCAGCGATTATAAGATCGTCCTGTGTTGTATGAAAGAAAGCGAACTGAAAACGATTATTCGCAACAATCGAATAATTGACGTTGACAATCGTCAAGTTGACGCTCAAACTTTGTTTAAGCAGACGCTTTTAGCGAAAACCATGGCGGGTATTGGGATAAACAAGGTCATCTCATATCATAGAGACATAGAGTCTGCTCAAACCTTTATTAAACCGGGTGACGGGTTTTCCATGAATGAGATAGCGTCTGCCATTTCTGGAGACATTGCTCCGACGGACGTATATTGCGATCACATCAACGGCTCTATGAAAGCTGGAGAACGCAAAGAAATTTTTGAGAATTTTATAAAAGCTCCCTATGGCGTCATTTCGAATGCGCGCTGTTTGACTGAGGGGGTGGACGTGCCAATTATCGACGCCGTTTATTTTTCAGATCCGAAAAATTCGATTATTGACATCATTCAAGCTGTCGGCCGGTCTTTGAGAAAAGACAAAAATAAACCGGATAAAGTATCGTACATCGTCATTCCCTTAATCATACCTGATAGCGTTACAAAGTTTGAAGACATTGACCCTCAGGAATTCAGTACGTTGCTCTTTGTTATACAGGCGCTTCGCGATCAGGACAGAATTCTCACTGAATACATCAATACACTAAATCTTGAATATGCAAAAGGCTCTGGCCATATAACAACAAGTCCCAATAATCCTATTGTTGTTGTAATGTCTGAAGAGTATAACATTGCTGATTTCTCAGACAATTTATATTTGCGAATTGCAGAGATAAAAACGGATCAGAGTATTAATAACAACGAATCTGATGGTAATAGAGCATCAAGAGCGTCTGGCGTAGCAAGAACATTCCGAACCATTGGAGATTATAATATTGTTACATTCTATGAAAATTTGGTTGAGCCTACGTTGAAAAAGTTTCAGAATAGATCCATCGGTCTTTCCAGAAATGACTTGAGAATTGACAACAACAATGTTAGTCACTGTGAAAGAATCGGCGCGATATATGAAGAGGATCAATTGTTTTATGTTTCAGACGTTGGTAAAGCCTTGCTTGACCATCCTGACAAGTACGTAGACATCTTTAAGGAACAGATGCTCAAATACTATGATCCTGACAGTATAACCCCGAAACCAATGTTTCCATATCGGATGGCTATGAGCGTATTGGCCGAATTGGAATATATCACGAGATTTGAACTGGCATACTCGTTATACATTGGAAAGAACGTTGGTAAAGAAGGAGTCGACGAAGCAATTAAAATAGTTAATTATTTACGAGACACATATGCCAATATTGAGTTTCTGAACGATACCAACAAAAGGATCGAGTTGGAAGCGCTTAACCTCAAATTTAACACAACATTATCTTATGATGATATTTGGACTACAAGAACAACAGTCTACAACCAATATAATTATTTAAAGAAACATCTCCTCATTTGGGACGACATTTTCGATGCGGAATCAAAGAAAAGTGAAATTAAACTCTTGCCAGGCGGCGATGAGAAAATTGTCGCGCTGTTGGAAAAATCAGCGGAGATTGAACAATTAGCGGAGAATGAACAATGTACGCATGATATGCTCAAAAAGCTGTTTATTGAATATAAAGGATACTGACAAACAATCAGGAATTTGAACGCTCGATTTACGACGAGCGCTTTGCTTTATCGTTTTATCAGTTCCACGATGCTTTCGCGAAGCGAGGTTTTTAAAAATGGAAATTCATTTAGTTGTTGAGTAGAAGTTCGGGCGTTGCGGCACTTGATGATTCTGCCAACAGTAAATCCTTCCTGCTCGCCATAATACGCGAGCAGCAAATCGGTTGGAACGATTTTTCCTACATAAGCCGATTGATCAACTACGATGAATACCTTTTTCCCTGCAGAGAGACAGCTTGAGCATTGACGAATAACCTCATGCATATCAGAAAAATAACCTCGAATCATATTAGGAACTTTTCTGGTGCGAGCGTCCTTTTTTCCTGTACGTTGTTCTTTAATCGGAATAGCCGATTCTATCTCCTTAGCGATAAGATCAACATATTCATCGCATTTGGATTGAGATTCAGCGCCAACAAAAGAACGAACGGCTTTTTGTCTAAATTCGTTCAGCCCTTTCAAACCTTTGGCAAAATCTCCCATAACCAATTCCAGTTTATATGATTCAAAATAATCGAATGAGTTCGGATACGGCGGAGAAAAAATTATTGCGCCGGCTTGAAATCCCTTGAAGATTGATTGAAATACTGAGTATAGATTATTGGCGGATTCATACACGCAGGCGCTTTTGCCTGCAGAACATGGTTTTGTGGCAGTTAAATCTTTTAAAATCGTGTCGATCTTCTTTTCATAGCAGTCGTACGCGTCAGTCACTTTTGAGGGTCTAACTTTCAACCCGTTTCCATCGCGTTTTCTGTCAGAGCAATCTATGATGATGGACAAGTAGGCAACAAACATCAAATCTCTGACCTTGGAGTTCGGAAGCGAGTCGATATAAGATTTAATTACAAGAAGATCGTGATAGTTCGCAGCAGAAAAATACCTTTCAACATCGGAATAATATGGCTTTTTGCTCACAGTTTTGTGGCTGCGCAAAAATGAAACGTGAAATCGCGCCAAATCAATGATTCTTTTTTCATAATGCTTTATTTTTGCGTTTGAAATAAATGCAGACATAGGGTTTACATCAAGACCCAATGTTTTGTATCCATTCATTGCGGCTACTACATTAGTAGTGCCAGAACCACAAAAAGGATCAATGACAACCTCGTCTTTTTGGACGCCAGACATCGCGATAAGCGAGGCTATTAATTCGCCTGCAAAACCTTCGCGATAAATAAACCATTGATGAAAAGGAACTGCAGCGTTAGCGGAAAAGTTGACAAGATTATGATACTTTTCCTGTGCGTTCTCAATGTTGTATTGCGTTTCAAGGGAAAGGATGAACTCTTGCAAGGCTTCCGATGAATAGATTTTGTTGTTCATAAGACAGTTCTTCATACTATTTTACTCCTTTTGCCAAATGCCGTTATCGTAAACCAACCGTTGTTTCAAAACGTTATCCAAAAAATCATTTGACAATTCCGAAACATCCTCAATTTGCGTTCCAGTAGACATGCGCCACTGTATATAACTCATTAGTCGACCGGTCATTGTTGCAAGGATTTTTTGATATAACTCAGGAGTTGTATAGGATTTTTTGCGTCGGAACAATTTCTCAATTGATTCTTCAATTGAATCTTCAATTAACGCTAAAAAACCTTTCGTACCGTCAATATCAATAGAAGAAGAGCCTTTTCTAAAAGAATAAATAAAGTCTCCCTGGATATTACCCGAAAACCGCAGATGGGCAGTGTTTTTGTATGAGTCGATATAATCCTGGAAAACAACGCCGTCCTCCGGCAAATAGAAACCGGCGCGAGCAACCGCTTTAAGCATTGCCACCCAGACTTTGATGTTCTTGTTGTTAAACGTGAAAACAAGATAACCGTTTGGTTTTAAGACTCTTGCGCCTTCGGTAAAAACCGAGCAAAGAAGATTCTCGTAGTCCATGACGGATTTTGAACCATTAAAGTTTGTTTTTCGATTCATAACCGCTTCTTCATCTTTGAAGATGTATGAGTCCAATCCGTTATAAATCGAATACCACGCATTCCATATTGTGGACAATTCAGCGTATTGAACGTTGCTTCCATAAGGCGGATCGGTGATTATGATGTCAACCGATTCATTCGGAATTGGCAGATCAGCCGAATTGCGATTCAATACCATATATGCATTGCGAAGACGAATATCCTCAAAAGATCTGACTTCAGTAAAATCCGCTGGCAGTATTGAGGCGGCATAGTCGCATCCCTTAACAATGGCTTTTGCACGTTGATTGAGGACGTCAAGTATATTTGTCTCAACATACTGATTCGGCAGCCAAAAAGCGTGCTTGTCCATAGCGGTGGGCTTCCCCCCTTCCCAGTTCTCGGTAACGCGCGTCATCTTGTTTGTATAGCGTAACGAGGAGCTGAAGAGGAAATACAGATACTCATTCATTAAGGATTTTGTTGTTCCTTTTAGTTTCAATATTTCATTAAAAATCAGACAGTTTAGCGTATAATTACGATCTGTAAAAAAATCTCTGTAGTTGAGAATGCCTTTCTCGGAAAGTTTATCTTCGTGTTGTCTGTCCCAGTTATTGGGTATGGCAAAGTTAGGCTTTTGCTTCAGAGAACCAAGAATGGCAGAGAAATTCTTAGTCTTGAAAACAGGCATATTGTCAAGCGTAACCGTTCTCACCGTTTCCTTATGGGTTTTGTTAGAAACATATTTTGCTCTAAGAGGAACGCTGCCAGCTGGCTGGCAAAGGACTCGCTTGACGCCATTTTTGTGATGAGAACATTTTGGATTCGGGCAAAAATAAACGCCATTTGATTGTTTATTTTCTTCAGTTAAAAGAATGATTTCTCCGCAGGACGGACATTTAACGGCATACGCCCATTCCACCCAAACAATCGTGCCGCTGTCATCAGGATAGACAATCTGGTACCAATCACTATATTTTTTTTCAATTGTCAATAAGAAACGATTATAAAAATCTTGAAGTTCAGATGTAATTCCATTAAACATCTGCATTCTTGTGATGAACGTCGCAAGAGGGTTCAAATCGACTCCTATGGGCTTTCGACCGAGCGCTGCAGACTCAAAGATCGTTACTCCTCCGCCGCAAAAGCAATCGAGGACAATATCTCCTTTTTGAGTATAGTGTTTTATAATATGGTTAAACACATTATATGGGCGCCGGGCAAAATACTTATGCATTAAATACTGTGGAGTATGTCCTTTAGCTTTTACAGAAGTTTTAAGAGGAAAAGTTTCCATTTCCGTTTCTCCTTTGTTCGAATATCTTAGCGATCTTGCATCGATAGGCTTATATGCATCGCTGGGTATCAACCACATTGTGTCAATCAGTTGCGCTCCCGGAATGCGTCCTTCCTTGCAAAGAACAAGGACGCGTCGCTTAGTCAGGCCCCATTGCTCGGCAGCGGTTTTAGCTGATATATATTTCATTGTTTACCTCCGAGTTCATTATATACCCAATCGAGAATAATAGCAAGAGCATTCTATAAAACATTTTTACAAAAAAATATCTGTAACTACAATAGCGGTATAGTATCAATGCAGATTTGCGCTGCTGCGCCAGACATATTATAACCACCCCGACGCTTGCTTTGATTTGCCGATTGTACGATGTTCAGCACGCCCCTTGGCAGTCATGCCGCTTTTGAAATTTCCGTTTCCTTCGTATATTTTGCAGCGGAAGAAGCGGATGGCACGTCCAGTGGGACGGAGGTGAAACTTTTCAGAAGAACATATTGGAGGCGTCCACATTTGCTTGACGGCTTTAGCCGTCAAGATGAGACTCCCTGCAGCGAGCTGCGCTCGCTGGCTTGAGCGATTCTATATAATTAAAAAAGCGAGAGTTCCGCTAACGCTTCCCTCTCGCATTCCGAAAATATCACGATTGCGTAATTCCGAATTAATCACTCTTTGTATTCCGCCGTTATCGGTTTGCCGGACGTGCCGAGGGAGGTTAGCGGGCGGACGGTAAACGAAAGCGTCTTGTTGCGGGGCAGTTCCGCTTTGGGAATGGTTAGCTGCGTAACGCCGCCGTTCGGTTCGCTGCCGATTCCAAAATTGACGCCCGATGCGTAGACGGCTTTGTATATCATATTTGATCCTTCTCCGCTGTTAACGGCGACCTCGTAGGCGTAAACGCGTGAATCAGGGTTGGCGTCGGCAAGTGGGATTGAGAGTTTAACGACCGGCGCGGCAGGTTTGTCTTCTTCCGTCGGGACTTCTGCGCTTTCGACAATCAGCTTTGCGCCGCTGTGGAACTGCGGTTCGCCGATAACCTTTTTCATTTCGCTGCGTATAAACGGGTGCGGATTGAATTTGCCCAGCGGCAAAATCCAGTCTGAGCCGAGAACAGCGCCTTCGCCAGAGGTGAACTCGCGACGCTGAATGACAAGCATGTCGTTGTACACGCGGACGACATATCCCTGTCGCCCTCTGCCAGTCTGGTCGCGACCGCCAATAGCGGCTTTGGTAATCCATCCGTCTCCCACCAGAGCGCCGCAGCCCCGCGGTTCACAGGAGGCGCATTGAATAACAGGAAGCCGGTTATTATAGAGAGCAATAATATTCCAGTTTGTTACGCTCCAGTGATTGTGCCCGAAGAACGAAACGGCGCCAACGTGACGCATCAGCTCTTTTCGCACGCCGTAAGAGGGGCGTCTGTGCTGAATAAAGAAATAGGGGTGCAGCGGGTCGCGCCCGCTCTTCCAGTTCTTTAACGCGGCTACGGCTTCGGCGTCGCTGGCGCTCCAGTTGCGACCGAAGAAGTGATATCCCTTGACCTCTTTATGCCAAACCGGTTCATACTTCTCGCCCCAAATGCGCTGCCAGTTCGCCGCCATGTCGGTTTCCAGAACGTGGCTGGCATACTGCTCCGGGTCTGGATAGCGTTTTTTGACAAAATCGCCGTAACGAGCGCCGTCGACGTCGTGGTTCCCTGTTACAAAGAGCTTGACAGGCCCGCTGTTGACTTTTCCAAAAACTCTGCGCCATGCCCCGGCGTGAAACGCCATCTCTTGAACCTGTCCGCGATGCGCCATGTCTCCGCAATGCATGACCGCGTCTACGTTCTGCTCCTTGAAGTATTTCAGCGCGGCGACGAGGTATTTATCCGGCCAGTTGGCGCCAAGGCGATTGCCCCAGACCGTCGTTCTCAAATGCGTGTCGCTGATAACGCCGAAAACCAGGTTCGGCTCGCCGTCGTGCTTCCAGTCGGGCGGAGCCGCGAAGAGTTCGCCGCAAAACAGCGAGCCGACCGCGCCAAACGTCCCTTTAAGAAAATCCCTGCGTTTCATCGTAAAATTACCTGATTTGCTAGTTGACTTCGTCGTTTTCGTCCAACGAGTAAATGCCGGACGCCTCGGCGTAGTTGGCGTCTTTTTCTTTCCAGACGGCGACGGCGCGGGAAATGACGTACAGAATCAAAGCGCACACCGCGCCGATTATCACGACCGACATGAACGCGATCTTGTCCGTTAAAACCTGATGGACTCTGTCCGGCAGATTCGTCCAGCTCCAGGCGATAAAGACGATTATCAGGTACGACGGCGTGACGTACTTCATAACAAATTCGACGAAGCGGGGGATTCGCATCTTCGCGTGGTTTCGCAGTTCCGCCATGCCCTTTTTCATGCCTAATGCATAGGCAAAGAGAATCGCCTGAATTGTTGCCAGAACGAAAATGAGCGCTTGACCCATCCAGAAGTCGAGGTTGTCCATCGCCGCCAATCCGCTGGAGAAGTAAACGGTAAATCCCAGTCCGATAAGCGTAATAAACCCGAGGAACGCGACGGAGTCTTTGCGTCTCATGCCCAAGCCCTCTTCAAACAGGGCGATGGACGGCTGAAGCATGGAAACCGTGCTTGTAACAGCCGCCAAAAACAGCAGGAAGAAGAACAGAAACCCGAAAAACTGTCCCGCCGGCATCTGGCTAAAGACGTTGGGAAGGACTTTGAACCCGAGTTCAAAGGTCGATCCCATGTGCCCTTCCAGATACGACCCGCCCAGGAACACAAACGCGGCGGGCAGGGTAATCAGACCGCCCAGCACGACCTCGGCAAACGAGTTGGCGCTGGCGGCGGTAAAGGCGGAAAACGCCAGGTCCTCTTTTTCGTTAATGTACGACGCGTACGTCAGAATCAGCCCGAATCCGACTGACAGCGAGAAG
>JAFZAL010000184.1 GCA_017557195.1 Thermoguttaceae bacterium
AGATACGCCTAAACGCTGCAAACGAAAAAAAGAACGCTATACATACGACCTTCTTCAAAACAGACAAATAAACCAAACAAATATGGAATTCTCTTAAGTTGATACCTATGTGGCGCCTGTCTCGGGCGCCAACTTGACGGCTTTGCCGTCAAGCAACCGCGGAAGCCTCCAAAAATCTATTTAACAAAATAGCCGCTCCGACCTGCTGGTTCGCGGGCGTCTTCGCCCGCCGAAGCTGGACATCAGCAGACGTTTTTACCCATCCAGGTGTAAAGCCGACGCATGAGTATACTGAATATCGAGTAAAAGAAAAGAATAAGCAGATAATAATGTATCAAGTCAGATAAAAGTATACAAAATTCAAATATGCCATGTTCGATCGCCTGTGAAATAAGGAAAAGCAAAGTCGCTGGAATTATTAGATAAAGGAATCTATATAGAACTTCTCCAATTATACAGCGTCTATATATGTTACTAAACCAATCAAACCAACTTTGACGGTCGTCTGTATCGGTTTCATCAATTCTTTTTTTCTTATGTTTAGTTCGATCGATGAAGTCCTGAATTTTAATTGAAAAAATTATACTCGGTATTAAAAACAGACTGACGTAAACGGATGCTATGAATAAGACTTCTGGTTCACGAATATAGTCGATAAATTTAAATCCCCATGCCTTGTTGAAATACAAAATGCAAAACAAGAACGTGACAGGCGGCAGGAACAGAATATATGTATTAACAAACAGTTCCCAAAACGAATTTAGAGATGACGATTTTTCTGCAATATGATCGAATACCGTAATTATTATGGAGTATATGGCATAAAGAATGCATAATCCAATCAGAATTTTATAATCTTGTATCTCGCCTTGAGCGTTGCAGAAAAATCTATAACCCAGGTAATTTGCTAATTGTTTGACAAAAGGATAGCAAAACAAATAAAAAATCAGAATATTCAAATATCCTAACGCGATATAATAGCCAATGGACTGTTTTGTCGGCTCGGTCGTTTGAGTTGGGGTATTTGTCATGATTAAAGCTTTTAAGCCGCAAAGAACGCAGAGAACGCAAAGTTTTTAAAACTTCTCGAACGTCCTCCGCGTCTCCGCGCCTCCGCGTGAGATTTTAACGGGGTAATATCAATGATTTTTGGTTGTTCCAACATTTTGTTCGCCGTTCCGGCGAATGTGTTCGCTTCGCTCACGCCCGGGGGCTTACGCACCCCGGCTCGCCTATGCTTTCATCCTCCGCATCTCCGCGTCTCCGCGTGAGATTTGCCCGGGCGCCTTATTCTCCCTTAATCGTGTACTTCGGGCAGTTGGGCATCCAGTATCCGTGAGTGCAGCCCTGGCGGAACGTCATTTCTTTGGGGCACTTGAGGTTGTTAAAGAATATCATCTGTCCGGACGGCGGGCAGGTGTAGTCGCCCAATCCAACTTTGGAAACGACTTTGCAGTGAATTCGTTTCGCGTGGAAGACGGGGTCGAAGTAGTCCAGAGCGGGCGTCCATTCCGGGAACCAGCCTTTCAGACGTCCGTTCTTCACCGACCCGGACATGTTCAAGCACCACGAAATATCCGGATAACATTCTGTTACATCGGGATCCAGCCCGGCGGCGAGAATGGACTGGAATCCGCCCTGACTTCCGCCGCTGACGATAAGGTCTGTTCCGTTCCATTCCGGGAGCGTCTTGACGTACTGCAACGCGCGCATAATTCGCAGCGCCATGCCGTGGAAATAGGCGGTTTCCGGGTCTTCGTTTTCCTCTTTGTTGAACGCGTACCGCTTGAGCGTCGTGCTGTTGAGATTGTTGTAGTATTCCTGCGGCTGACCGTTGAGAATGCCGTGAGCGTTGATCTGGAACACGATTTTGTCTTTTGCGTTCCATTTCGGCTTGTGGGCGCCGACGACGCTGTACCCTAAGAACTGAACTTGCGCCTTGAGCGATTTCTCTTTGGCGTCTTTGGGCATCGCCAGATAGCCGGAAACCGGCATTCCCAAACATTTGATTTTCATGTCGTAACAGACGACACCGTCCGCTTCGGCGGGGACTTCCACCTTCTCGATAACTTCGATAGGAATTTCAGCCAAGCGCTCTTTCTGCTTTGCCCAGTAGGCGTCAAAATCCTCGGGTTCGGGCGCGCATTCAATCTTGTCGAGAAGAACGCCTGCGCCGCCGTTAAAGCGGACGTTTTTACCGTCGACCTTGGCGTCGGCAATGAGATAAACGAACCCGGGCGTGGTAATAGACGTCTGGATTTTAATCGGTTCCGTTGCGGACGACGTCGCCTTGCCGGTTTCCGTCTTGCCGTCGTCGCCGGTTCGCTTCCATTCAACTTCAATGCCCTCGAGCGCTTTCCCATCTTGCATAATCTGAAGGTCAAAGGTCATCGTTTTCCCCGGCTGATATTCCAGCGGGTTCTTGTCGGTTACACCGTAAAACCAGACGTCCGCCAGCGCGGAACCCAGAGCAAACAGCGTCACCGCCGCAAAGGCAAAGACGCCGGTCAATAAACTGCGTTTCATAAGATTTCTCCTGTAAAGTAAACTGCTGATAAATCTCCGATTCGTCAGCGCTACGCAGCCGCCGACGTCGAAGTACAGAGTTTATTATACAAAAAAACTTTTCGAAATGCAACGCCCCCGGGCTGGGACAGCCACAAATCGGAATTGACAGTTTTTTTCAAAAATTTGCTTCCCCCCCCTATTGAAAGCTATCAAAAAAACAAATATAATTTTTGATTATTGGGATGGAACAATTGTTTTTTCATCGAGAGTTTCAATTTGTTGAAATTTGTTTATGTTAGCTGTTGATCGTTGTTGCATAACGAAAAGTATACATATTTTCCCTGAGTTATTTGTATATAAAACGCGGTGAAAGTACAGAAAGGTTTTAACCATGGGTAAAAAAACTTATTCGTTCGGAATGGCTGACGCTCCAAAAGATTTTGGAAATCCGCCAGATTTGGACCCGTCAGACGTCTATCAGTTTTATCCTGACACGTGTGCAATTCGGAGTCAGGAATTGATTCTGAAGGACTTTGGCATCGACATTTCTCAGGAGGATTTGATTCAACAGGCTATTGATCACGGCTGGTACGAGCCGGGACAGGGCACTATGGCTCTGGATGTGGGGAAATTGCTGGAACTCAATGGCGTGCCAGTTCACCAGTATGAAAACGGCAACATTTTCAGTTTGGTAAATGAGCTGGCTCAAGGACACAAAGTTATAGTTGGCGTAGATGCTGATGAACTGTGGCACAATGAACCAGACTGGTTGGATAACGCAGCTAATCATGCGCTGCTGGTTTCCAATATCGATACGACAGACCCCAATAACATTACCGTTACTCTTACAGACCCTGGTACGGGCGACGTAGCCAAAGTGTACTCTTTTGAACAGTTTGAGGCAGCCTGGAAAGATTCCAATTGTTTTATCTGTGCAACTCAGGATCCAGTCCCTCTAACTGCAGATTATATGTGCAACTTTGATTACGAAACTGGTCATTTGGACACGGTATTCCATGGGTTGCCATTTGATGATTTTCAAACTCACTTTGGCTGCATGTTCAACATGGATGTTACCAGTCAAGAGTTTGGACTTACGCTTGTCGATACATTAAATAATCCCAGTTTGAGAGTTTGGGTAGCGAATGGAGCGGGAGTAATTGCGGATATAATTTACCCGGGTTCCGGCATTCCGGTAAGAGAAGCTGTTCGTTTCGGTTTGGACATAATTACAGGTTCGCCTTCTCCAGCGGGCGGCTTGGGCGCGGACGGCGGTCTTGTCGATCCAGATTCTATACTGGATCCAAACGATCATTCGTCTGTAACGGATATTTTTGGTAATACAGACGATTCTGCCACGGATAGCTTTGACGACCCAAGTCAAGGCGTAGATACATATTCAGACGTTTCTGACGCTCCAATTGATGATATTGGAGGCGTTGATGACTTTGGAGATATGGGAGGATTTATCTAATGAAAATAACAATGATTGGCGACCGCGGCTGCGGCAAAACAACGTTCATGGCGGGTTTGTACCGTTCAATGACAGACCCAAATTTTTGTTTAAATATTCGGCTTTCAAACAAGGAGCAACGAAAGCATGTTGACTCGATAGCGAATAATTTGTCGCATAATTCATATCCTTTGCCGACAGATTTCGCGCAAACGTATGAATTTGATTTTACTGTCGACAACGTCAAGCTTCTTGATTTTACCTGGTATGACTACCGCGGGGGAGCGTTGGAAGAGGACGCTTCCTCTAATGAGGTTGTAGAATTGTTTGATCAAATCAATTCCAGCGATGGGTTGATTGTTTTTGCTGATACAACCACTATGGACCATCCAAAGTGGAAAAAGAACCGATATTGGCGAACAATTCAGCAGGCAGTAATCAACTTTGCAAGTCAGGTTGATCAGAACAATAAACGTTCTCTTGGTTTTGTCTTCACAAAATTTGACTCAAAACCAGATTATCCAGAAGATCCTGGCGTTTATGACAAATTCTTTTCGTTGATTGATCAGATGCCCAATCATGAATATTTGTGGGGTATCGCAGCCAACACAGCAATTACAAAAGACATTTCACTCAATACCATTGAAGTGTTTCTTCGCATCATGACGCCGTTTATTTATCAGGCGCTTCAGGAACAGGCATACAAAATTGATCAGACCAATGAGATGAACGAATTGCTTCATAATATTGGCGACAATTATAATTCAGCCGGATTTCTTGACGATTTCTTCTCAGGCTTGTTCGGTGAATCGTCCGTTCGAGATCAGGTTACAGCTTGCGTAAATATGCTCAAACAGTATCCGTTATACCAATCCAGCAAACGGCGACTTTTGATTTCCAGTTTTTTGAATCACTGGAATAGTCGGTCTGTTTTTGACGATCTCGGTACAGCGTTTTTTGGCGGGAGATCTCAGAGTTCCATTGCTGAACAGGAATTCGGTCAAATCATTGATATTTGGGTTAACTATGCCAATGATATTGGCGCTCTGTATGGAACCTGGAGTGAAAACTTTATGAAATACCTGGATGAAAACAGCGGCAAAGAAGATAGCTTTTATTTTTTGTTTTAGTTTTCTGACGTGAACAGCTTTTCATTTTTGGAAAGGGGTTATTTATGCTGATTACGATGGCTGGCGTCCGAGGCAGTGGTAAAACGTGCTATCTTTATGCAACATATAATGCCATGATGGACGGAATTAATTCACTTTTTTTTAATCCGACCGACCATTTTGAAATGTTGGACTTGCAGGATAGATGGGATTCCATGATCGAGCATAAAGAATTTCCGCCAGGTACAAGTGAATCAAAAGAATATACTTTTACAGCGATTTTGGCTGGAAAGGTATTGAACCAATTCACGTGGTATGACTACAAAGGAGCGCTGCTTCAGGAAAATGGCTCTTCTGAATATAGAGAGTTTGAGTCTCGCTGCAGGAATTCGGATTGCGTTGTATTTGCAATTCCCGCCGATTTGCTGAAGGCTAAATTGAACAATGAATCCAAATATCTGAACGGAGAGGTGAACGTTTCCAAAGATTTCCGCATTTATCAGGCTCGCATCGCAGCGTTAAGAGATGAAAAACGATCTATGCCAATCGTAATCAACGTAACAAAAGGCGACCTCCTGTCCGGAGAAGAAATGAAGAAAGCGGTTGAGGAGATATTAAAGCCGCAATTCACTACTTTGTTTGGGCCTGAAGGCGGAGAAGCGCTCATTTGCCGAACCAGCATTCAGAAAACCTTGCCCAATGGAAGCCGCGATTTTACCCCTCGAAATGTTCACCATCCTATTATTTTCCCATTCTACTTGAAACTCAAGAAATTGGGTACAACTTCAGATCTGATTCTTTTACGCGAAATGCTCAAAGGGTCGTTGTATTTTAACAATGGTAAACAAGTATGGTAAGCGATTTGTTAACGAAAATTATTGTTGATAAGTTTCGCTTGACTTGAATTATAAAGATGAATACTCAATATTACCCGCTTATTTATACTGCTACGCGAGGGTTGGACTACAATTTATGGCTCAGTCCTCCCGAAGTTAACAGCCTCGCGGTTGACATTTGTCGGCGGTGTATGGCAGACGACCTGTATGGAATGTCTCATCATGCAAAGCGGCTGTATGTTAAAACCTCGGAATTTTTGTTGTGGGGCGTGAGCATAAGCAACAGTATGATGATCGCTCTGGATCCGTATTATTATACAGATGCATTTAATCGTCCGATTCGCGGCTTTTATGGCGCTTACATTCCACTTGACAGCGGCATTGATATTCCCCAAACGCTGCCGCTTGATTTTGACGAAGGGCTTCCCTTTACTCAAAACATGCTCTTCGAGCCGTTTGTTGAGCCGTATTGGATGGTTAATTCTCGTTCTGAACTCAACCAAACGGCGATGATACAAAATCTGACGCTGGAAGACGACGGCTGCCTGCAGCAGGACGTTTCAGCTTTGGATGCGTCTCTAAATAATCCATCGTTTGGTTATTTTTATGGCTTAGCTCCAAGAAGTGACGAGAACCTGAATGGAATTATTCAGAGTTTTGTCCGTTCACAAAAAAACGTTGGCATTGTAACAGGCGTTGAAAGCCTGACTCAAGCAAGAGATTTGGCTAAACTGTTCAATATTCAATTCATTGAACTGGCAAATGCGACTGAAGATTCAGAAATTGAAATCGACCCAAAGCCGGTTTGTCCGCCAGTTGTTGAGCCATTCGCAAGCAGTTACGCAAACGAGGACGAATCCGAGGAGGAGGATTGGGAGTCCGATTTTTCGTCGTCGACGTCGTTCGATATTCCAGCTTCTAACAGAAAAAATAATATTAATACTTCAATTTTCAAGTTTCGTAATAAATCGGCGAAGATCCATTATAACCCTGAACCGTTAAATAATCGTACGCAAAGGAATAGTCTGGCAGGTAATTTTTCCAGTGGGGAAGACGACAATATTGATAAAGACAATGAAGATATGATTTCTTCATTTTTTCGTTATATTTTGAATCTCTGGAATTCAATGTGGGGAACTTCTCCAAATGAAAGCAATGACGTTCAGAGCGTCCCCCCTGAAAAGGAAGAACAGCCGTCAGAAACAATGACCGAACAGCCCGAAGTTTTTCGGCAGGAATTATCCAAGTCGGGGGGAAAACCGTTTGTTTCTGCCAGACACATTATCAATCCGGCATTTGAAAATCGCCCTGACTTTGCTTTTTCAGACGACTATGACAATAATCCGAAATTGTTGAATAATCGTTTTCTTCCGAGAGACGATAACGATGAAAACGATCCCAACAATGAAAACGATACTTTTTAAAACAACGCTATCTACTTTTTAACCCTTAACGCAAACCAAAACCATGTCCAATACAAACGAGATCAATCAACTCGCAACCCAGCTTCAAAAACAACTCGAATCCGCCATGTCGGACATCATTTCCGCTCAGAAAGAATGGAATCTTCCTGATTTGCCGCCCCAGTTTATGGCAGCATACGAGGATCTGAAAAAGACCGATTTTTACATTGTCGTCTGCGGCGAAGTTAAAAAAGGGAAAAGCTCCCTTATCAACGCTTTGCTGGGTCAGGACGTTCTTCCGACTGGAACGTCTGAAACGACAAGCCAGATTTTCTGCATTACCAATACGCCCACAGAATCTTTCGCGCTGGTATTCGACGACGGTTCCAAAGAGCAGATTACCCGAGAAGGTCTGACGCGATACGGTTCGCAAACAGCCGCCAATCTCAAGGGCGATCCGTTGTTTAACGGAAAGAATCTTCGGTGGATTGAAGTCAACGTTCCCGCCAAATTTTTGCCGCCGGGAATACATCTCATAGACACGCCCGGTCTGGGGGCGTTGTACCCGATGCATGCCGAGGTAACGCTGCGACAAATCAAACTGGCAGACGCCGCCATCTATTTGCTGGATTCAACAACGCCGCTTACAGACATCGATACAAAGTTTATTGATCGGATTCTTTCCGTTACAAAGGATATTCTGTTTGTTCAAAGCCGCATAGACGAAAATCAGACGGCTGACGACAACGGCGTTTCCGCGTGGGAAACGCTCAACAAAGATCATCAGTCCAATCTGGAAAAGAAATACGGTTCTGTACTGGGAACGATTCCGGTTTATCCGCTTTCCAGTTTATGGCTTCGCAAAGCGGCAGACGACGACAAACGACGCGAACGCATTCTGGCGCGCTGTCGTTTCGATGAATTTACAAACGCTCTGGAACGGCTTATTTACCGCGTATCTGGCTGGAACGCAGCGTGTCTTGCGTTACAAGCCATCTATCAGTATTACCCAATGGGGAAACGCTGGCTTCAAGAACAGACAAAGGCCCTTGATCCAACGGTATGCAGAGAACTGGTCGCGTCAAAAGCTGAATTGCAGAAGAATTTCATTGCTCAATGGGGCCCTCAGGGTACGATTCGGCAGAGCCTGATCAAAAGTTTCAATGAAATTGTAAATCCTGTTCAAAATCAGGTTTTAAAGATTTGTTCAAATGACGGAGAGATTGCTCGAAAGTATCTTAACATGGCAAGTGAAATGGTAAACACGTCAGTTGATAAAATCAATTACTTTGCTCAATCTCTTGGACAAAACATTGTTCAAGACGTAACCGAAGAGGCTCAGTCCATAATGATGTTTACTTATGACGAACTTCAGCAACGTCTCGTCAAAATGGACATTTCGCTGCCTCAATTGGACTTTCCAACCATAGATATTCCGAAACCAAAGCAAGCAAAGAAATCCAGTTACGTTAAAAAAGGAAGAAACGCATACATGTACAGCGCTATGGGGCTGTCCTTAATTGGACTGAGTTCATTTTTGGCTCCGCCGCTGGCGCCGTTTATAATTGGCGGAGCAATCGCCGCTGCAGTTCCACTTGGTTTACAAGGAATTGAAGAAATAAATCAATCTGATCAAGAAAATGCCGTACGTCAGCTGAGGAGTTACATTCAGGAAGTCTTAGGTTCAGTTCGCCGCGCGTTAACAGAGTATGACGTTCGAAAAGGCGATTCCCTTAGCGCTGTTGATAACTGGATTCAGCAGATTCGTCAGTCATTTGCTCAATCATTGGAAAACATGTATCAACTGGAAAGTCAGCGTCAGCAGCAGGAGCTGGAAAGCATTGAACGCATGCATCAGCTGGAAAGCGACAAGTTCAATCAGAAGAAAGCGGATTTGCAAGACCAATCCCAGCAATGGGCAAAGCTCGAACAGTTCCAAAAGCAGGCGGCTGAACTGCTGAAAAAACTGGAAGCTGAACTGGAACGTCCTCAAGTTGCATAAACAGACAATTAAAGACAATTCTGTAACAATTGGGTTTGCTGCAGAATTGTCTTTTCAGATACACATTAAAGAATCATGAATAAAATTCTTGGCATTGATTTTGGAACGTCCAATACAACGCTGGCGTTTTGGTCAGATCAAAAAAACGCGCCAGAAGTAATACGAGCTAAAAATGGAGAGGAAAAAATTCCTTCTTTGGTTTACCTCGGAACTCCTCGTCAATATGGTCATGCGGTCTCAGAAATTTTGAAGAACGCTCAGTTCGAATCAGAAGAACAGCAAAAGAAGACGAGCCGTCTGATTATACGTGAAATAAAAATGGAGTTAATGGATAATATAAGCTTTCTTGCCTGTGATGGAAGCGATGTCTCAGCCTGTGAAATTGTTCGCGATTTTCTGAGCTATTTAAAGCAATATGCAGAAGAAGTACAGTTTTACAGCCCGGTTGAAGAGCTTCATATTAGCCATCCGGTGATTGACTCCAACGCTTTTACAGAAACCGCTCGAAAGCGGTTGGAAGAAGCCGCCTATGATGCAGGGTTTGCCAAAGTTGAATTGATAGAAGAACCCGTCGCTGCCGCTTACGGATATATTGCTCAAGGATCTGACGTGGGCGAGAACGTTCTGGTTTACGATATCGGCGGCGGCACGCTTGATCTGGCATATCTGTCTCGAGATTACAAAGGCGTTTATCGTCCGGTAAAAACCAGTTCTGTTCCAAACTGCGCCGGGTCAGACTTTGATCGATTGATCTATAAATATGTCGCTTCTAAAATTCCTGAGCTGGAGTATGACGAAAAACATCTTTCCTTTGACGTTTTAACGGCATGTAAGAATTGTAAAGAAACTCTGTCCTCTGTTGAAAAATCCTATTGGAAAGGACCGCGCGCCGTTCAATTTACCCGTTCGGAATTTGAAAATCTGATTCGCAGCAAAATTCAGGAGTCGTTAAAAGCGGCAGAAGACATTTTTACCAATCTGCAAGCGGAAGGAAAAACCATAGACACCTTTTTACTTATCGGCGGTTCTTCCAGAATCCCCCTGATTCATGAAGAGTTCAATCGGTTGTACGAAGAAAAACGCATTTCCTGCAAACCGCTGGCAACTCAAATAAAAGATATCGCGGTTGCTTTGGGTACGGTTTGCGATCCGGAAAAATTACAAACTCTTCAATTGCAGCGCAAAGAACAGGAGCTCTCAAAGACCGCGTCAACAAATACGGTTAACCAGGAATCTGGCGCCGATACTAACAATGCGCCATCGACGTCAACGTCTGAATGGACGGTTGGGAAACCCAAAACCGTAGATTTGTTTGAAGATTTCTAAATTCAATTCAGATTTGTGTTTCCTTGAGAAATATGACATTTCATGATCATTATGGAATCCTATAAACAGCAAATTGAACGGAATTTGAACGACTTGTACAATTTTGTCCAGTCGTCTCCCTGGAAAGATAAGTACTCAATCCGGATTCGCGGACTTTTGGAACAGCTTCACAAGCCGAGCGTGCTGACCATTGCCATTGCCGGCAAAGTCAAGGCGGGGAAGAGTTCGCTGCTCAACGCCCTTCTCGAACAGGATTTGGCGCCGGTTGGAGAATTGCCGACGACTGCAACTATCAATACGTTTTATTATGGCAAGCCGGACGACCCCGACAAGCCGATTCTCTGTTTGTATCGAAATCCAACTGACAATCCGGATGAATATCAAAACGGCAAATGGCTGAGCCTTGACGAACTGAAACGTCTGCAAACGACTGACCCTGACATTCTTCGGGAAACGCTCAAAATCAGCGAATTGCGTTACTATCTCGACAATGAACAGTTGAAGGAGATGACCCTAGTTGATACGCCTGGCATTCACGCGCTCATTTCAGAACACGTGGATACTGCCAATGACTGGTTTAAAATTTATGACACTCCAGATCGTCGGCAATTGGAAGATCAACGTTTGTCTTCTGCCGACGCCGTTTTGTTTGTAACCTCTTCTAAGGTTGCAACAGAAGAAATGAAAGATTTTCTCAACAGTTTTAAAGGAAATACGTCCCCGAGAAATGCAATTGGAATTATATCTCAAATTGACCGCAATCAAAAAAATCTTAATGATCGCAATCAATTGGCGCAACAGATGGGGAGTTTGCTTAAAGATCAAATAAATACCGTCATTCCGGTTTCAGCAGCGCTTGCTCGAACGCTGCAAGAGCTGGCTTCAGACAGCGTTTGGCAGGATATTTTTGATTGCGTTCATCAATTTGAAACCGAGGATTTGGATTTCTGTCTGATAGGTCCCAACGAATGGGAATCTGTAGACGCTCCTGAATATCCTGTTTCTCCTCAAAAACGAAAAGCCCTGTCAGACAAAATCGATCGCTGGGATACGTTTGCCCTGATCGCCCGCGAAATGGCGAAAGCTGACAGCTGTTCCAGCTGCATTCAGGAATTATGGGAAATTTCCGGATTCGCCAGGTTAAAACAGCTGCTTAAAACCCATTTTCTGAAACGAAAACAAATCCTCTATGGATATAAAATTGTCAAAGAAATGAATAGCATCCTGGATGAAATTCGCAAGGAGCGTCTCAACGAGTTCAGAGCAGAATACGCCAAATCGCAAAAAGAACTCAATGAAATGAAACAGTATTTGATGAAAGCTCCCAATGACAATACGCCTACTCGTTCCAAGATATTCCTGATTCTGGAAAAGGCGTTTCCGCAGGACAATTCGGAAGAACTGGAGAATCAGATTCGCACGATTCAGCTTTCCGTTGATAAGACAAAAAGTCAATTGGAAATCTATAATAAACGCTTTGAGGGGTTGCTTCTTTTGGAAAAGAATCCTGACGTTGTAACGTCAGAAGAAAGAGACGAGTTGAACATTCTGTTTGGCTGCTATTCCGCCGAAGAGACAAATTCGTTTTGTAAAACGGATCTTTCTCAACGAAAAGAATACTGGATGGATCAACGACAAGACGCTGCAAGAGGTTCTGTCAGACGCGACATTGCCGACATGGCAATGCGATGTTATGACGATGAACAAAAGCGTCAAAGCGCGGATTGATTAGATTTGATTTCATTATATTTTGAATTTATCGCGCCGAGAGGGGGAGAACGCTGAATTAAGTAAGCGTTTCTCTCTTTTTCTTTTTAACTCGTTTGCTTGAATTCTTTTCAAAATGCAACCCCTGGGGAAAGAATTCGAAATGAGGAATTACGCAAGCGCTCCTCACTCTTAACTACATAGACGTCATCCATACAAATAAAAATCAAACAATTTTGTCAGACAAGTCTTGTTAAAATACAAATCAACCTTTTTGCCTTCCTGAAATAAAAACATTAAATTTACATCAAAAAACTTTGTATACTATTGAAAAAATTTTTAATTTATGTATATTTAAATAGAGAGGGGAATAATAAAAGCTGTCTTTTAGAATTCCATTTCTGTCAACTCCGTTATTATTCATATTTATCCTGCCAATATGTTACGAATCCTTCGCATTATCGCCGCGCTGGTTTTATTCCTCGGAATAACGCTGTATTTTGTCGATTTCGCCGGATTTCTGCCGATGCAGTTCAGCTGGCTGGAACGCATTCAGCTTGTCCCGGCTCTCAAGTCTCATTCCTGGATTATCATCGGCTGCCTTTTAGGAGCGACGATTTTGCTGGGGCGCTTGTACTGCTCGACCCTCTGCCCGCTGGGCGTTTTGCAGGACGTTATCAACGCGGTTTCAAAGCGGATTCACGCCAAAAAGAAATTTGAATACAAAAAGCCGGTTCCGTTTATTCGACTTGTCGTTTTGTTATTGTTTTTAATGGGATATCTTGCACTTTTCGTCGGACTGATTTCCAAGTCTGCCGTTGGAACGTGCAAACGCATTTCGTCCTACGTTTCGTGGGTTTCCCTGTTGTTTGACCCGTACAGCATTTACGGACGCATCGCCTGTAACGTTTTCAAACCGATTTATCAGTCGGGCAACAACCTGTACTGGTACGTTTGCAAGCTGTGCGGAATTAAAGAAGTCGCAGGCTTGCCGGTCTATTACGTCAACGCGATTCCCCTTTCTCTGGCGGCGGTCGGCGTTGCGCTGGGATTCCTGATTGTTATCGGCTATCTCGCCTGGCGAAACGGGCGAACGTACTGCAATACAATTTGCCCCGTCGGCGCGTTTTTAGGACTTCTTTCCAGAATCTCGATTTTCCGCGTCTGGATTGACAAAAGCAAATGCGGTTCCTGCGGCTTGTGCGCCCGAGAATGCAAGTCATCCTGTATCGACTCCAAAGGCAAAGTCGTCGACAACAGCCGCTGCGTTGACTGCTTCGACTGCCTTTCCGCCTGTCACAAAGACGCGATTCATTACGGAATCTGTTTTGGCGGCAAAGGAAAGCTCATTACTGAAATCGAGAACAAGTCCGAAAAGACGGCTGAGCAATCGACAGCGGAATCCGTTGACGGCGCTCGTCGTGAGTTTGTCGGCGCGTTGGTTGGCGTTACCGGACTGACGGTAGCGGCTCAAGCTCTGCCCAGCTCCGCTGCCGAGGAAGAATCCGCTGCGACGGCGGCTGAGGAAGCCGCGTCTGCGCCAGTTGCAAAAGCCGGCGTCGTTCCTGAAGGCGAAGACCCGGAAATGTTCTTTACGGGAAAGACGCCTTACGTTCGTAAAACGCCCATCGCCCCTCCGGGAGCAAAGAGCATTGGACATCTCAACGCGCATTGCACCGCATGCCATCTGTGCGTTGCGAAATGTCCTACAAACATCCTCAAGCCTGCCACGTCAGAATATGGCGTGAAAGGGTTCATGCAGCCGCATTTGGACTTCGCCCGCGGGTTCTGCAATTATGACTGCACAATCTGCGGCGACGTCTGCCCTAACCACGCCATTGTTCCACTGACGATTGAGCAGAAGCACAAAGTCCAGATGGGGCGCGTTGTTTTCATCGAAGACAACTGCGTCGTTAAAGTTAAAGAAAACAGCTGCGGAGCCTGTTCGGAACACTGCCCAACGCAGGCGGTTTCCATGGTTCCGTACAAAAACGGCTTGACCATTCCGCACGTCAATCCTGACATTTGCGTCGGGTGCGGCGGCTGCGAATCTATCTGCCCCGTTCGCCCGTTCAGAGCGATTTATGTTGAAGGCAACGAAAAGCAGCACGACCGGGCAGAATACGAAGAGAAAAAGCCGGAAATTACCGAAGTTGACGATTTTGGGTTCTAGTACTTAGTGCATAGTGCGTAGTACTTAGTGCATAGGATGCAAACCCCTACTGCCTATTGCCTGGTTTTCCGGGGGCTTACGCACCCCGGCTTGCCTATACCTATTCCCTATTCCCTATTCCCTATCCCCTATCCCCCAACAAAGGACGACAATTATGAAACAATCCCTGTTCGTTATCGCAATTATGATTTTGTGCGGGTCGCTGGCTGTGGCTCAGCAGACTGCGCCGCTGTCCGATTCCACAGTATTTGTGGAAGCGGAAGGCTTTGACAACGTCGGCGGCTGGGTTATCGACACCCAGATGATTCACGTGAAGAATCCGGGACAGGCAGGCTCGCCGGTTCTGCTGGCTCATGGGATGGGAATTCCGGTAGCCAACGCCTCTACAACTGTTACACTCCCCAAGCCGGGCGAGTACAAAGTTTTTGCTCGAACCCGCAACTGGGCGTTTCCGTGGCTGCCCAAAGATCAGGAACTGTCTCGCGAAGAGCTGATTAAAGACTGGACGCCGGGCAAGTTCCGCATTATCGTCGATTCCAAACCGCTGGAAAACACGATGGGAATCGACGGCGACGGCTGGGACTGGCATCAAGCGGGAACTGTAACGACAACCGAGGAAAATCAAAAGGTCAAAGTTGAACTGGAAGACCTGACAGGGTTCGACGGCCGCGTTGACGCCCTGGTTTTCACGCAAGAGGACGCCTGCCCGGTTCCATCTGATCCGAAAGCTTTGGAGCCAATTCGACACGCCGCTTTGAATCTGCCGGACATCGTTCCAGACGCTCCGGAAGAATACGAACTGGTCGTTGTCGGCGGCGGCGTTCCCGGCTGCAGCGCGGCAATCTCCGCAGCCCGACTGGGCGTTAAAGTCGCTCTGATTCAAGACCGACCCGTCCTCGGCGGAAACGCTTCGACGGAAGTTCGCGTTCATATCTGCGGCAAGATCAATCTCCCGCCGTACACGCACCTCGGCGACTTGGTCAAGGAAATGGGCGCGCCAGCTGTCGGAAACGGTCAGTACAATGAAAAACTGTACAAAGACCAAATTCTTTACGATCTGGTCAAGGCGGAAGAGAACATCACGCTTTACACGTGCATTCACGTTTACAAAGCGGAAATGGACGCAACGGGTAAAAAGATTGTCGCCTGTTACGGTCAGGACATTCGCACCGGCGCCCAAACCCGGTTTGTCGGCAAATGGTTTGTCGACTGTACCGGCGACGCCATGCTGGGCTACGAAGCCGGCGCGGACTATCATATCGGTCGAGAAGCGAAAAGCGAGTACGGCGAAGCCGCCGCTCCAGAAAAAGAGGACATGATGACCATGGGCGCTTCCGTTATGTGGACGACAATCGTCGCCAAAGAGCCGACGACGTTCCCCGTCCTGAAGTGGGCGCACCAGTTCACCGCTGAAAGCGCCATCCCGTCCGTTCACGGCGACTGGCAGTGGGAAACCGGCATCGGTTACGATCAGGTTTACGACATCGAACGCATTCGTGACAACGGTTTGCGCGCCGCGTTCGGACATTGGTCTTACATGAAAAACCAGATTAAAGAAGGCAAGTGGTATGACGCCTGTGCCAATCGTGAATTGGGCTGGGTTGCCTGGATTGCCGGCAAACGCGAGTCCCGCCGACTCCTTGGCGACGTCGTTCTCAAACAGCAGGACATTCAGGGCAAAAAGCAGTGGGAAGACGCCTGCGTTACCGCATCGTGGTCAATTGACCTCCACCTGCCGGAAGCGAGAAACCACAAGTTCTTCCCCGGAGACGAATTTTATTCCTACGCGTACCACAACAAGAAGTCTGACTACGCCATTCCGTACAGAACGCTGTATTCCCGCAATATCGACAACCTATTTATGGCGGGACGCAACATCTCCGTTACTCACGTTGGACTGGGAACGGTTCGCGTTATGAGAACGGGCGGCATGATGGGCGAAGTGGTCGGCATGGCGGCAAGCCTGTGCAAGAAGTACGACACCACTCCACGCGGCGTGTATAATTTCCATCTGGGCGAACTGAAAAAACTGATGGAAAAAGGCATCGGGAAATAAATTCTAGGCAAGAGGCAGTAGGCAGTAGGCAGTAGTTTTTATGGCGCTTACTCCCTACTACCTCCGTGAATTAAAATCCTCTGTTACTGATATTGAACTGCTACAAGGTTCTTAAGAAAGCTCTTCGCGTTACTGTCTTCTGCCTATTGCCTACTGCCTACTGCCTATTGCCTTCTATTTGACAACGGGATTGCCAGCGGCGTTGTCGCTTTGCGATTCTACAGCGGCGTTAGCGGTTTTGACTTCAGACTTGTTGGAAGCTCCAAAAGTCATGTTGAGAAACAAGAACGCAATGAATGCGAACAAAAACAAAATGTCAAAGCGGAATTGGTAAAACATGATGCAAACTCCAAATGGTGTAAATCAGGGGTGTAAATTATAGTGGTAAGTGGTTAGTTTTAAGTGGTCAGTAGTTAGGATTAGTGAGATTAACGCTATGCGTCCTTACCACTTACCACGTACCACTTACCACTCTATTTTTTTATTCTCTCCGTCCAATCGGGCTGGCGGGATTGCCGGCGACAATTTCCTGTTCGGCAACCGGTTTGACAACGACGGCTCCGGCGCCGACAACGGCTTTGGCGCCAACGTCCGCCATGACAACGGCGCGTTCGCCAATCCAGCTGTCCGCGCCAATAATAATACGAACGTACTCGCCGCCCTGTTCCCTAATGGGTACGTCCAGACGGTCAAAAAAATGCTGTTTCGTTCCGTTACAAACGGAAACTCCGGACGCTAAAATACAATCGTCCTGAAGGTCAACGTCTCCGATTACGCAGTACGCGCCAATATAAACGGATTTCCCGATGGTTACCGTCGGATGGGAGAAAATCGTCCCGAATCCGATATGAGCGTCTCGACCGCAGCGCGGCAGAACCATCTTGTAAAATCCCCATCGAAGGAACACGCCCAGCAACCCCGGAATGCACGCCACAAACTGCGAACAGCTTGCAAACGCGCCCTGTCGACCGCGAAATAAACTGTATATCCAGTAGAATAAAACTACCGGAAACATCAGGATCATCGACAGGAAATAAAACAGGTTTTTCATAGTAAACTACTGCCTATTGCCTACTGCCTACTGCCTTACTTAATCGTTCCGGAATCAGGCGCGGTGGCGATAACCTCGGCAGGAGACGCTTCTTCAGGCGTTTTCCCTTCGGGCTGAGCATTCTCCTGCGCCTCTTTTGCCGCCTTTTCCTTGGCTCGTTGTTCTTCAAACGCTATTCGCTGCTCTTCCGTAGGAATGTTGATTCCTTCCGGCTGAGCTATCATATTTTCATTCCGATTCTCGTTCGGCAGCGTTCTCATTTTTATAACCGGTTTGCCCTTGACGGCAGAGGAATCGTCGTTATTTTGAACAAAATACGCCTGATCGCGAACGTTAAGCTGCATGTTGCGATCTTTGGAATCCCACATGTCAGCCAACGGGATGCTGACGTTGCTGTCGCACAATTCCGGCTTGTCGATAATGTCGCCTGTTCGATACGGACCGCCGCCGAGAACCCAAAGGCTGCGAACGTTTGAATCCTTTTCCCGGGATCCGGACTGCCACAAGGGATATCCGGTTTTACGGTTATAGGCAAACACAGCGATTTTCGCCGTTGCCCGCTGACCAACTTTTTTGGCTACGGACAATTCTGGAATGGTTAACGTTCCCGACCCGACAAAAGTTGGAACTGTCAGTTCCGGAACCCCGTAAATGATTTGCTGTTCGTCCGTTCCCAGCGCGCCTGCGCGAACTTCGAGAACGTAATCGGCGTCGTCTTTCTTCTCTTTGAGCGAAGCCCCGCAAGAGAGAACCTGCTGACGCACTGAACTGGCAAGATATTTGGAATCTTCGCCGTCGGCAAGAGCGGAAATGTCTATAAAAACTGCCTTGCCGGCTAATACGCTGAAATCAATTTCGTCAATAGCGCGGTCGACGGCGTCTGTTACAATAAGCTGTTCCGTTGCCGTTCGCTTTGAGTTGGTCGTTTTCATCGTACCGCACCCGCATAGCGCTAATATATATACTAACGCTATTACGCTGACAACTCGACAGGATTTAAAAACAACGTCCATTTTGTTGCTTTCAATATAGCGCTTTTTGACAATTTGTAAAAGACGGATTAGAACATTTTTTCGACTTTTTACGATTATAACGCCTCATTTTGTTAAACTTTATCGGATAAAAAGAATCACTAAAATTAAGATGGAGACAATAGGAAATTTGCGAGATATTATAACAAAAACTTTCTAAAACATACGATGAAATATTAAGACGTCTTACATGCCGAACCCTTAATCCTCTCCCCGCTTGCAGAAAAAGAAAAAAAGAATACAATATATTAACTAGTCGCAAGATGCAAGGAATAACATTTGAGTAGCGCTTGCGCTAATTACTAATTACGCATTACGCATTACGCATTCCCCTATGTTTCCGTCTCAAGCTGCCGAATTCGACGCGTCAGATAAAATTGTCTGTATGCATCTGGATAATTTTAAAATCCGTGCTGTTGCAGACTTTTGGAATTCCTGTCAGTATCCTCGCAACCGGCGAAAGCCCATCAATATTGATATGCTTGAACGACAGGTCTTTTCCAAAAACTATTTTGATCCCAACGGATTGATTATCGCTTGGCGGGGAGATAAAATTGTCGGGCTGGCTCACGCCGGGTTTGGGTATGCAGACGACTGCGATTCCATCGATTATTCCTGGGGCATAATTCCTCTGATTTGTTACAACGACGGCGACGATACAGACGACGTTCTCGACGCGCTGCTGATTTCTTCTGAACGGTATTTGATTTCCAAAGGGGCGAAACGCATTCAAATCGGGACGTTTTATCCTCACGCGCCGTTTTATCTGGGATTGATTCATTCCAGCGACCTGCCAGGCGTCTATCTGGACGAATCCGCTTTGACTGCAGCAGCGCAGCGTCATGGTTATTCAATGACTTCCCCCTGCTCCCATTTTCGTCGAAATCTGGAAAACGTCGATTGGCACGATCTGGAATTCAGCGATCTGCGGCGTCATTACAGCATTCAGATGGAATACTGTCCAACGCCGTCGCAATGGGGTCGGGCAATTGCCATGAACGGGATTATCTGGTCGCAGCTGTCGTTGATTGAAA
>JAFZAL010000185.1 GCA_017557195.1 Thermoguttaceae bacterium
GTGTCTTTGTCATCAGGGTTAAAACCGTAGATATTTTGGTACAGACGAGAGTCAGCGCTGCCTGAGCTTTGAATGAACACGACCTGCTTTCCGTCCGGCGGCGTTTGATCCCCCAGAAAATGCTGGCATGGGCTGCCTGTCCACGCTAACCCAACCCACGTGTTGTCAGTGGTAAGGTTTGTATATTGCCAGCCGGAAATAATGCCGGAGTTGCTGTCTGTTAAATAACCGTGTTGACCGCCGTGAGAAACAATTACATGATTATCGACTTCAAAACTGCCGTTGTACAGAGTCGGCGTTGTAGGCTTGACCTGTGCAGCGTTGGTTTCGATGAGCATAACGCCATAGTTATGCCAACCCTGATTGTCATTAGGACCTGACAAAAGACTGATTGACGCCGTATTGCTTTGAGCTGTAAACGTGAAATCGACTGCATACGCGCCGCCGTAGTTTTCTTCTCCTCTATAGCTGAAAGGATTGTCTTCGCTGACCAATTGACCTGTAACAGTCGTTCCTGTTACATTGGAAAAGAACTCTTCCGCAACGCCGTCTGCGTTGGTGTCAATGGAGAATGTGTGAACTCGATTGTTGCTGGCGCTCCAGGCGCGAGTCAGAACTCTGGCGGTATACGTTTTACCGGCTTCCAAATTGCCAAACGTAAATAACGTGGTTGAGTTGGCAGGCTGACCGCTGTATATCAATGACGACAAAAGCTTGTCCAATTGCGTAATGCCAGAACCCGTATACGTTCCTCCTGCTGTACTCGTCCCGGTTGAGGCGTGAGAGTCCCACGACGCCTGCGGCGTATTATAGCCGTAATTAATCTTGTTATTGTCATCGTCTGTATAAGAATAAACCTTGTAATAACCCGCCGCGCCGTTGCCAAGCTGGTTGGCAAACGTTACGCCGTCAATAGGGCTTTCAACGCCTACCGTCCCGTAGTTAATGGCGTACTTGACGCTGCTCTTGTTGGGAACATTGGTATAAAGATCGTTTTCGGTTGTAATCTTGTTGAGCGACATGACGATGTCCGCCTGCGCGACTGCTGATAACAGCGCAAACGACGTTACAGCCAAAACCGCCAAACGACTAATCAGGTTAATATTCCATCCCTTTGTGAAATCGAATTTTCTCTTCATGGAAAACCTCGGTTTATGAAAAATCTTAATATAAGTTTTATAACAAATTGACTGTTACGAAAAGTTGTCAAACGTTCATCCCTTAAGTGAAAATTTATCTATATTTGGACTTACGCTTATACTTCTCCATAACTTATATTATAACATAAAAAAGTCTTTCATTCAATAAATTTTAAAAAACTTTCAAAAAATATATAGAAATATTTTTAATTTGGATATTATAGACAGATATATTATTAGATATTGTTTCTGACAAATTTCACTGTCGTTATTTCTGATTGATTTGGCGTGAACAAAAGTTCTACAGCGATTCCTGCGTCAAATCGCCGGAATCGGCGTCGGAATCCGCGTCGGAACTGCCGTCTGAACTCTTGCCGGCAATCCGGTTGACGACTACGGCAATGGCGCCGTCGCCGCAGACGTTGCAGGCGGTTCCGAAGCTGTCGGTGGCGATGTACAGGGTTATCATCAGCGCGACGTTTTCAGCGTCAAAGCCGAGAACGGACTGCAGCAAGGCCGTCGCCGCCATAATCGCTCCGCCGGGAACGCCGGGAGCCGCAACCATCGTTATGCCAAGCAGGAAGATAAACGGCGCGAATTTGGTCAACGTCAGTTCTCCTCCGGAGATTAAAACGACAGCCATCGCAAACGCAGTGATTTTAAGCGTACTGCCCGCCAGATGGATTGTCGCGCACAGCGGAACGCAGAAATGCGCTATAGCGGGATGAACGCCGTTTTTGAGAACCTGACGCAAGGTTACGGGAATTGTCGCCGCGGAAGACGACGTGCCCAGCGCGGTTGCGTACGCCGGAAGCATGTTCCACAGCAGTTTGAACGGGTTGCGTCGGGCTATGGCGGCGGCGATGAAATACTGTATCAGAAGCTGCGCCACGTGCAGAATAATCACGACGACAATGACTTTCCCAAACACCGGCACGATTGTATCGGTCTTGTCCGTTGCCGACATTATCAGAAAGATGCCGAAAATAAACAGCGGCAAAAGAGGAATAATCGTGTACTGAATTACGGCTTCAATAATCTTTTGGGCGTCGTCGATGAACTTTTTCATGGTTTCCGCCTTGCAGACGGCAGCGCCCATTCCAAACATAAACGCCATGACCAAAGCCGTCATAACGCCCATGATAGGTTCAATATGGACGTCAAAAAAGGGCGTCAGTTTGTTTATCAGTTCTTCCTCTCCCTGCGCTGAGACGGTGACGCCTGCCAGCAGTTTGGGAAACGAGAATTCGCAGGAGAAATACGTCAGAAAACCGGAAAAGAGCGTCGACCCGTATGCAATCGCAACGGTAATAAACAGCAGCCATCCGGACTTCGAGCCCAATCCGGCAATTCCCGCCGCAACCAGAGACAGAATAATCAGTGGAATCGTAAATCCGAGGTATTCAGAAAACACGCCGTTGAACGTCATAAAGACCCGGACAACAGGGACGGGCAAATAGCGTCCCAGCAAAAGACCCAAACATACGGCGATAATAACCTGAACAAGCAGCGGGATTTTCATGGATTGACCTTGGAGATTCCTGAAAATTTGTAAACATATCGCGCCAGCGCGCCGCTGACGATTTACTGCTTATTCTACTTCATGAACAGGTTTTGTCAATACGGAAGATTGAAATAGTCAAATCCTATTCTTTCACCGCGGGGAACCGCAGCGTGAACGCGGTTCCTTTACCGACGGCGGAATCGACGCGAATCTTGCCGCCGTGTTTTTGGATGATCTCTTTACACGATGCCAAGCCGACGCCAGTGCCGCCTTTTCCGGAGGCGTCCGGACCTTTCTTTGTTGTAAAGAACGGTTCAAAGATATGCGGAAGAACGTCTTCAGGAATGCCCGTTCCCCAGTCTCGAACCTGCCAGACGACCTGGTTGTCCTTTTCGTCAAAGCCGATTCTGATTTGAAGACGTCCGCCGTCAGGCATTGCCTGACGAGCGTTAATGACAAGATTGAAGATGACTTGCTGAATCTGGTTACCCCGCGCCATGATTTTGGGGACGTTGGACTCGTAGTCCTTTTCGAACTGGATTTTGTACTTGTTCAGCTCGCGTTCCAGAAGCAGCATGGCGTCGTCCGTAAGTGCGACAAGATCGGTCGGTTCCAGCTCCTGAGAACGGTTGCGCGCCTGACCCAAAATACATTGAGTAACTTTCGCTGCTTTTTGACTGGCTTCCAGAATGATATTGAACGCCTTTTCGCGCATGGCGTCGTCTTTGTGACGCAGCCCCAGCTTTGCGTAGTTCATCACCGTCATGATGATGTTGTTAAACTCGTGAGTAGTCGTTCCCGCCAGCTCGCCGAGGGCAATCAAGCCCTCGCTGTTTTTGAGTTGTTCTTTAAGCTGTTCGTTCTCGCGCTCCAGAGCCGCCAGTCTGTCGTCCATCGTTTTCACCTGTAATAATAAACCTGATTCTATATTATATAACGATAGATTTATTATCGGCTCTTTGACCTAAAATGATAAACTCGACAGACTGAGAACGCAATCAGTCCAATTTCCCCCAATCCCCAAACGGATTGAGAAGCTGGACAAACTGGGTGTACGCGTCTTTCAAGTCGTCCAGAGCAGGACAGGCGCCAACTTCTTCCAGGACGTCGATAACAGTCATATAATACCAGAGAAAATCGTCCTGATTTGTATTGAAATGCGTCCAGAAATTGGTTCCCTGATTTCGATATGATGTAACCGAACAGCGAAGATTATCCAGTTTATCACATGAGGAAATCAATCGGCTTTCGGGCGGAGCGACTTTCAGATGATTGATATACGCCTGTTTACGCTGTTTCCATGGAGCTTTTTTCTCAGATTTTGGACTAGTGGAATCGGAACAGTCCAAAACGAACCCAACAACGCGATCGCCAAACTTGTCTCGAATCAAATTTGCCGTTTCCATTCCGCCTTGATCCTCGACGGCGTCGTGCAGCAGAGCCGCAATTGCGGTGTCTTCATCCGCCCCGTATTCAATCGTCAACCCGGAAACGCGAAGAAGATGCCCAATATACGGGATTTGAACAGACGCTTTTCGCGTTTGTTTGGCATGAAGAGTATGAGCTAACTGGATAGCTTCTACAAAACGTTGAGTCATTTGTGTCATGGCGTCGATAAATTCTAAAAAAATAACCAGCTCACCAACGTGCAAGGTTTGACGCACTGTTGTATATTGCTGGTATTTTTCCCAGCTATATCTAACGAATTAGAACGGCTGGGTACAAGTGTGATTTAGTCAGCAGTTTTAACGGGCACGCTGCTTTCTTTAAATGGGGGATCGCCATATTCCGTTGGCGGACATTCCAGCCAAAGAAACAGGATTCCTGCCAAAAGCGCAAGCCATGATATGAACAGCAGCCAACTGAACAAATCCCAGCAATGAGCTTTTTTATATTCAACGGCGACAACCTCTTCTTCCGGTTCTGGCGAAGACGCTTCTTCCGTAAACTCCAAGCCTTCAGGATTTTCTTCCTGAGCTGGTTGTTCCGTACTGCCATCGCCGCCTTCTTCCGGAGCGGGGGTGAAGTTATCTGCATCTCCCTCTGGAGCGATTTGCTCTGCGCCTAACGACAAGTCTTCCTGAAAATCTTCAGATGCTATGCCTGAGGAGCCAAAGGGATTATCCAGATCTTCAAATTCGTTATTTGAGTTTAGGGATGACACGGTCTTTTACCTGGAATGAGTTTTGTTGTTTTTCTTTATTAATTTTACAAATAGCGCGATCAGGAGTAACTTCTCGAACTTCGATGCTGCCAACGTAAGTGTTGCCGCGCGTAACTTCAAGCGTATGACCAACTCTTAAACCGTCGTCAGCTCCGCAGGAAATAACGACCAGATCTTGCGACGCGCTAAGGACCATAGCGTTTAGCGTAGCAGGCGGATTAGCCGTTTCCAAATAGTACGCCGGATTGTTGGTATATCCAAGCATACGAAGCAGCTGCATCGCGTTTGCGCTTTCTGAAATCAAGTCTTTGTTGCGGCGATTGAGCTGATCCAGCTCGTTGACCTTCGCATGAAGCTCTTCCGTTCGTTTAACCATCTGGTTAAATTGAGCGTCGCGGTCTTCCTGAATGGTTTTGACGTCTTTGCGAAGCTTGTCGTTTTCTTCTCGCAGAGCGTCGAGAGAATTGGTAACCGCCTTAAGCTGAGCGACAGCGTCTCGTTCAGACTGGGTTTTAGCCGCCAAGTCCTGTTCGCGAGCGGTCAGGGTGCGAGTGAGTTCTTCTTTTTCTGTTTCCAGCTTGGCGCGAACCTGTTCTTTTTCAATCGTTTCGCGTTCCAAATTACGCTGATATTCGTTAAGAAGACTGTTTAAGTCATCCTTTTGTTTTTCGACGGTTTGCAAACGGTATTTGTACCCGGTTGGATGTTCCGGCGTAGCATTGGATTCCGGATTTTCAACCAGCAACCGCCAATTGGTATGCGTTGCGTACAACATCATTACCAGCGACATTAAAACAACGCTCATAACGAATATAAGCACCGTAAAGATTTTTCCAACCAAATTCATGGGAGGCTTACTCCTTTGTTATGCAATTCCTGCTAAAGTGGCATTTGAACCCCAAACTGTCGTTTGGATTTCTATATTACTAACTTATAATATAACTACAAAATTGATTTGTTGTCAATAACTTATACAACATTTTTGAACTTTTCTTAAAAAAACATGCCTTTTTAATCCATTTTTACATCTTTTTCGATACATTCGGAACAGTTTTTGACTTTTTCAGACGTTTCAAAGACAATTTTTTGAGTCTACGAATATCCATTGTAAACTTCTTTAATCTGTTTTTGATACGATTGGAATCAGTCAGCTGTTCATAAATCTGGATTTAAAAGCTGATGTTTTTATAAGGAATTGAGACAACGTTAAATCGCCTGAATGGACAATACGTTATTCAGGCGTTAACCTTGCTCCGATTATATTATAGTTCAAAATTTGATTTATTGTAACGAATTTTCCAAAATTTTAAAGGATTTCAGAAATCGTCTCCAAATCCGTCGAAATTCGTATCGCCGCCGTCGTCTCCGCCGTCCTCGAACGGGTTGTCTTCTGAGGCGTCTTCCTGGTCGTTTTTATCCTGCTTGTCTTTCGTTTCCATCTTTTTTGCCGCCTGTCTGGGGTCTTCGTCATCGTCGTCGAATTGAGCGGCGGCTTTTTTCCCAGCAGACTTTTTGGGCTTGTCTGACTCCGTTCCCGGCCACTGGAACGTTTCTTCCCATACGATGTAATCGTCATGAAGAAGCCAAATTTTGATTTTACAGGGCTTTTCAAACTCGATTTCTGTGATCTTTTTGCCTTCAGCGTCTGAAATGGATTTCCCCTGCAGTTCAAGAACCAATCGCCCGCTATCAACCGCCCATTGAGTCAAATCATGAAAAATCAGCGTCGTTTCCATCTCTTTTGTATCAGGATTGACTAAACGGAGATGGAAAAAATCCGCTCTGGCGCCAGAAACCGGTTTAATCGTTGCCAAAGTCAAGCTTTCCGGCTCTGGAAGACCGTATTCATGGAAAAGAAGCAGTGGGTATTCGATGTTGTTGCTATACCGTGGGTTTCGCAATTTTTTATTGAAAATATCCTTGTCAATTTGTTCCAGCTTGCCGTATATAGACATAAAATAGACGGGATTGCAGAACTGCGGCTGTTTTTCGGCTTCCGGACCGATAATTCGGATTTCCAAAGTCGCGTTTTGGATTACGGACCACGGATAATCAATCATCAAATAGCGTTTAACGGCGTATCCGTTTTGGCTCTTTCCCAGGCATTTGACAGCGGAAAAGAGTTTCGGACGCGATACGTCTGGCGCTGCCGAGTTGTTTGTTTCTTCGGCGTCTTCCTCGTATTCTCCGAGAAAATCCTGCGCCTGAACTGTTAAAGCCAAGCTCAAACTCCATAAAATGGCGAAAATATAACAAAAAGATTTTTTCATAGTCTGAAAAGGATTATATAATAATATAGTCAAGATAAACTTGACGCCCAAATCAAGTTTTGCTATGACTAAACGATTTCTTTTATCTATTTTGCCACAAAAATTGGATTTCGTCAAGTAAATGGACGAATTTTTTGAAAAAAAATCGAAAAGAATTCAGAAAATCTCCGATTATTCGGGTTTAGGGGCTTGAGGAATTTTAAAAAATGGGTATAATGCCACTAAAATTTTTGCAAAAAATACCCCCAGACAAATTATCATAACAGGAGGATATATCATGTCTCAAGTATGCAGCGTTTGCGGAAAACGCGCCCAGGTTGGCAATTCCGTTACGACTCGCGGTCGCGCCAAGTATTTAGGCGGCGTTGGTACGAAATGCACTGGCATTACCCGCCGTTTGTTCAAACCCAATTTGCAGACCGTTCGTATTTCGACTGAAAACGGCACTCACAAAACCGTTAAGGTTTGCACCGCCTGCCTTCGCAGCGGCGCCGTTACCCGCGTAGTTCGCGTTCAGCCGTTCAAAATCGTCAAGGACTAAGTTCCCTTGAAAAATCAAGTTTTGAAGAACAGAAAGATAAATACGTCTTTCTGTTCTTTTTTTGTCTATTATAGTCAATGCTTGAGCAGCGCTTTGCGCTAATTACGAATTACGCATTACGAATTCCGAATTAATCATGTTTCCATCCGGATTTATCACCCTGACGACGGATTTCGGTTTTGACAGCCCTTACGTTGCCGCCATGAAGGGCGTCATTCTGACGATTTGCCCGACGGCTCGGATTTTCGACATTTGTCATAGCGTCAAACCGCAAAACATTTACCAGGGCGCGCTGACGCTGGAAAAGACCGCTCGGTTCTTCCCGCCGGGAACGGTTCATATTGCCGTTGTCGATCCCGGAGTCGGGACAAGCCGCGATATTATCCTGGCGCAAATCGGGGACTATTATTATATTGCGCCCAATAACGGGCTGCTGACCCGGGTTATACATAAGGCGGAATTGACCGGCGTTCCCATGAAGTTTTATTCTCTGGAAAACCGCGGGTACTGGCGCGAGGCGATTTCCAACACGTTCCACGGGCGCGACGTCATGGCTCCCACAGCGGCGCATTTGCTGTGCGGAATGGAACCCCAACACATGGGTGCGCTCACAACGTCAATCGTCAAGCTGGAAATCCCGGAACCGGTTGTTTCTCCAACCGAAATTGCCGGGATTGTTGAGGACGTTGACTCGTTTGGGAATCTGATTACCAACATTAGCGCCAAACTCCTTGTTGGTCGAGCGACTGACGATTCTGTTCAAATCTCGCTGTCCGGCAAAACCGTAGCGCAGGGCGTCTGCCGAACCTACGGGGAGAAGCCCGCCGGGGCGACGATAGCGCTTATCGATTCCTCAAACCGCGTGGAAATCGCCGTTGTCAACGGGAACGCCGCTCAAACGTTCAACGCAGCCGCTGGAGATACTGTAGTTTTGACGTGGGCGTAGTAATAGGCAGTAGGCAGTAGACAGTAGGCAATAGGGTTGACGCTTCGCGTCAATTCCTAACCACCAAAACGATGGTCGAACCAGACGCAACGGTTATCTTCCCGGAAGCCGGTTTGCCGGACTCAAACCAGACAAACGACTTGCCCTGTTCGGCGTTTAAGTCCAGATCAAACGACTTCTCCTCGGTCGCGTTGACGGCTATGAGGTACTGTCCGAAACGCACTTTATAGAACTCGGCGCGTCCGGCGTTGATGTTTTCTTCGCCAGGACGGTATTCTTTATCCCAATCGGGAATGCGAGCAACCGGCAGTTCTTCGCCGGTGTGAATCGAGTCCGTTTTGCCGGGGTAATGAATGTGTCCGTAGCCATTAAAAAATTGCGCCGTCGTCCAGTTGCGACGAACCAGCGTTTCCTCGCTGGGGTCGAATTCCACGTCTTCCCGGAGCACGGCGAACTGCTGCCAGTTCTTCCCGATGTAATGCGCCTTGCCCAGTCGGTTGACGCACGTTCGAGCGCGCCAGTAATAAGACATATACAGTCGCTCGTCTCCGTTTTGAAGAACCAGAACCCCGTCGTCGACGTCGGAAAACAACGAATGCGCCGATTCAGAATTCTGATTGTTGGACGTACATGCGTGACGGACGTATTCCCAATAGTCCGGAACTTCCATCAAAGCGTAGCTGATTCGCAGACCCCAAATCCGGTTGAGCTTGTCGAGCTCGTCAAAAATCTGATTGTCCGCCAGAGCGCGCGCCGTCGATTGCAGGGCGTTTTTATCGCGAGTGCAGAACGGAATCATCAGCGCGACGCCCTCTTTTCCCGTTCGAGCGCAGTACATCACCGGACCGGTCAACTCGTTGTCACGCCAGCCAACCGACCGTTCCAGACGCATGGCGCGATAGCCATCGTTGTCAATCGACGGGTACCGGAACCATTGTCGGGCGTTGGTCATTTTGATTAACTGCTGACGAATCTTCTCGTCGCCGTCCAACAGTCCATCCGGACGCACAACAAGCTGACCGTCTGCGTCACGCTTGCAGGTTGACAGGTAAATCCAGCAGCCCCAGTCCAGAACCTCGCCGTACATCCCGACGTATCCCAGCTCTCGCGTCAGCCCCTGCCGAGTAATTTGATAATACGATTCCCCCCGCGGCAGCGCCGGACCCGATTCCGTTTCCGACCCCCGCCACGGCTCAATTCCCATCGACTCGTACAGATACCGCAGCGTCTGCCGTTCCGGGAACGCCTTGCTTTTGTCGACCAGAATCAACGCCCGGTTCATACGGTGAAGATTCCAGTCGATTATCATGGACTGATTCGTATACCAGCGGCGATGTTGTGACAGATGAACCAGCGCCGCCTGAATCATCTCACCCCACGCCTGACGACGCGTGAGAGAAGAATCCGCCAGCGGCTCGTCCAGACGCTTTTGGAATTCGGGCGAGTCCATCGTATAAATCGCCTCGCACAGCGGCGCGACGCCAAACCAGTCCCCGTTGTACTGCCGCGGGTCGTTCTCGATGAGCTTCGGATTCTCCTGCCAGGCTCGATAAAAGGCGTCTATGCCGTCTACGACCCGGTCAATGCACTTCGGGTTATCGTAGACCGGCGACCATTTGATTCGATAGCCCCGGGCGAGAAATTCAACGTCCTGTTGTGTGAGCGTTTTCCGCCCGTTCATCCGCTGTTCCAATTCCGCAGAAATGCGCTCTTTAACCCTGTCGACAACCTCCGCTCCCGGCTCTGAACGAACGACGTCTGGAACGGTTTTGTATTCAACCGTTTTCGGTTCGAACTTCGCCCCAATGTGCGTAAACGCCGCGTAAATCGGAATGGAATCCCCCTCGATGTTATGCTGAAACCTGTCGAACGTTGGCGCGTATGTCCAAATCTGCCCGACCAAGTGAATCTCGAATTCCAGTTCCGTTTTTCCCTTTGTTACATTTTCCGGAATGACGGTGGAAATGTAATAGAACTGCCCCGGCGCGACGATCTCGTTTGTCCCGTGATGGAGAATGTCGTAATCGCCAATGTGCCGATACCCCAGCAGTTTCCCGTCGATGTACACGTACAGTTGATTGCGATTGAGGTCTTCGCCCCAAAACTGAACCGTCAGATAGTTGGTCTTGTCGGGATCGACTTTGAGGGTAAAGAACATCGAGCCGCCATCCCACGCTTCGGTTGCCGGCGCTTTGATCTGTCGGGGCGTATGTCCAAACTGTCCCGCGACGGTTAGCGTCTGAGCGTCCGGGTCGCGGAAACCATGCGACGATTCCGATTCCGAATTCCCGAACTCGATCCCGTCCAGCGTCTGTGCGAACAACGCAGAACAAAGCGTCAGAATAACGATCGTATACGCCAATCGGCAAATGGATTTCATGTCTGTCTCCTTGATTATAATTTAAACGTCTTCCTTATTATAACTGTTTTAAGATGTCTCGTCAAGGAATTGAGAAACAAACTCTCCCTGTTCTTTATCTATTTTTACACCTAAGCTGGAAATATCGACAAATTCAGAATATTTTGTCAAAAGATCCGTTTAACCTCTTGATATAATACCAAATTAGCTTACAATATAATATATAGAATGGGAGATTATAGTCCTCTCCATTTCCCCGTAAAAATAACGATAACCAGTCAAACGCTGCATTTCGCAGACGTTCAATTTAACTTTTGATACAATTCCCGCTTGCCATGTTATTTAACAGCATTTTCGGACGCAAACACTCGGATTCTTCCTTCTCTTCTTCTTGCAAAGGCGTCAAGCTCAATAAGAAAAATCATCAGCCGCGTCAGATGTTTTTTGAGCCGCTGGAATCTCGCGAACTGCTGACCGTAACGACAGGGTCAATCGATAATGATACGTATAACGAGATTCGGGCTGCGTACCCGGAATTCGAGCTTCCGGAAGTCCAGGCAGACCTGAACGTCATGACCATCACGCCGGACGACGGCGCGCTGTCGCTTTCTGACCTGCAAAACGCGATCAACGACGCTGGAGAAACGACGCTTCCAGACCTGATTCTCGTCCAGACGTCCGCTGACGCCAACAGCGTTACGTATACCAGCGCCTATAATGAACTGGATATCTATATCGATTCACGCAATTATGGGTCTGTAACCATCATCGGCTGGGGCGAAGAAAACTTCACGATCGACGCAAACCAGAAGTGCCGCGGCATTCATATTTCCAATTCTTCGAATATTGTCAACCTTGGCGGACTGACGATTCAAAACGGGTATGACGAATCTAACGGCGGAGGAATTAATATCAAGTATGGTACAGTAAATATTAGTAACTGCACAATATCAGACAGCTATGCTGGAGGGAATGGTTATTTTACAGGAGGCGGCGGATTATATAACGATTCTGGAACAATTACGATAACTAACAGTACATTTTCAGGCAACTCATCTACCTATGGAGCCGGCATCTACAATTATGATGGCGAATTAACAATAACCAATAGTGAGATTTCTAATAATAACGCCTCTTCCGATGGCGGCGCTTTTTTCTGCTCATGGACCACCACGATCATTGACTGTAATATCTCTGGAAATACCGCAAATTCTGGCGGGGGCATTGCCAATAGAAATGGCGAAACTACGGTAGTCAATTGCGTTTTCTCAGAAAATACAGCGGCACAAAATGGCGGCGGAATTTTCAATGATTATGAAATGTCAATAACTGACAGTAAATTTTATGATAATACCGCTTCCTCTGCTGGTGGAATTGCAAATTATTATGAAATGACAATTGCCGACTGTGAGATTTCAAATAATACTGCGTCTGTTTATGGCGGCGGAATTGTCAATTCTGGTGAAATGACAATATCCGATTGTGAGATTTCAGAAAATATGGCTGCGGACGGCGGCGGAATTTACAATTCTAACGCAATCACAATAATAAACAGCGTGATTTCGAAGAATGGAAATTCTTCCACCTATGGCGGCGGAATTAACAATAATTATGGCAATATCTCTATGTCCGGCAGTACGATTTCTGAGAACGCATCTGAATACGGCGGCGGCATATACAATTCATTTGGATCTGTAACATTGACCAGCTGTTCCATTTCGGGAAATACAGCTGAAGGAAATACAAACTCATCAGGCGGAGGAATTTTTTCTTACGGCAATTCAAATACTCCCGCAACCCTATCGTTAAACGACTGTTCGATATCAGGGAACAGCGCGTCCAATTCAGGCGGCGGGATTCATACTTCTTATGGTACGCTCAAACTAACCAACAGCGCTGTTTCAGAGAATACGGCTTCATTTGACGGCGGTGGAATTTACAACAAAGATAAACTCATACTTACAAACTGCACTGTTACAGGAAATAGTTCCTTAGGCTCCCGTTCCAACAGCGGAGGCGGAGGTATTTATAGTTATAGTGAAGTTTCACTTGCCAACAGTGAGATTTCAGGCAATACAGCAGAAACGCTTGGCGGCGGAATTTTCATAGCTAATGGAACGCTCACCGAGACAAACTGTAATGTTTCAGATAATATTGCAAAATTTGGCGGTGGATTATACATCTATTCTCAAGCTGCTGCATTAGACGGCATAACTTTATCTGGAAATTCAGCATCCACCTCTGGCGGCGGAATATACCATTCTTATGGCCCTCTTACGGCAACCAACGGTACGATTGAAAATAATACAGCATCATACGGCGGTGGAATATACATCAACAGAGGTAATATGCAAGTTCTCAACATCTCTGTTTTGGGTAATTCTGCCACTAATAACGGCGGCGGGATTAACGTTGCTTCTTCTGGAGAGCTTGCACTGAACAACAGTACGGTTGTAAATAATACAGCTGCTTACGGGGGCGGAATTGCCAATTATGCCACAACTACACTTGTCAATAATGAGATTACTGGAAATCAGGCAAATTTTGGCGGCGGGATTTACAATTATTCCGGAACAACAACTCTAACCAATATCACGATTGCTGGAAATACCGCTAATAACAAAGGCGGTGGGATTTTTAATTATGATTCTACTGCTATAACCGAAGTCTATAACTCCATTGTAGCTTGTAATACAGCGTCTGTTACTGGAAATGACATTGCCAAGAATCTTGGCTCAGTTAACGGCTATAACAGCTTGTCGTCTTATACTGAGTGGGGGTTAAACAACAATTATGTATACGACCCCAACAGCACGCTGTTTTATAATGCTGATAACGGCGACTATCGTCTTGCAAAAAAATCTCAGGCGATTGATAAAGGCGATAATCAATTAGCCTATGATGCCGGCATGGACGAAACCAGTTTAGATAATAGCGGCGAATTTCGGTTTGTCGGCAGCCATATTGACCTGGGCGCTTACGAGTTTTTTGGAATCACGGCTTCTCAATCAGGTTTCTATGTTGGAGACGTTGTTTTTAGTTGGATGCAATATAAAAATACAGCGAACGTACGACTGACCTGGTTTTCCGGGACGACCAAAACCGTATTGGGAACGTTTGCGTCTGTCGGAGAATATACATGGGATACAACAAACTTTTCCAATGGATACGGGATATTGATAGCCGACTATCTGGACGCGAACGAGAATGTAATTTATTCATTTTCAATGACCAGCGTCATTTTTAATAATAATGACAACGTCGTTATTCATAGCGGCAATATTACGGGAACTGAAACGTGGTCGGCAGATAAGGTTCATCTTGTTACTGGACCTGTTAACGTTCTCAATGGCGGATCAATAACGGTTTCTCAAAATGCAGTCGTAAAATTCTGGAAAAACGCCTGGCTTTATGTTGATTCTGGGGCGACTTTAACAGTGCAGAATGACGCTGTCTTTACGAGAGCTGAAGACGACGAAGTTGTTGGCGATACGAACATGGACGGCGATCTTTCCAAACCGCAATTTGGAAACGTCTATTATCGCGGAAAAGGGACGTTCAATATTGCCCAATCCGCCCTTATGAAATACATTACGGTAACCAAGTCTGGAACGATTTCCTCTAACCAGGTTTGGCAAAACGGACAGGTTTATCATATAACAGGAGACGTTACGGTTGCTCGCGGGGTAACTTTGACGATTCAGCCCGGCGCTATTGTCAAGTTTAATTCCGGTAAATCGTTAATCGTCCAGTCTGGCGGAACGCTCAACGCTCAGGGAACCGTCGCTCAGCCGATTGTGTTCACTTCCGTTAAAGACGATTCCTACGGCGGCGATACAAACGAAGACGACGGCTATTACTCTCCCGCCGCGGGCGACTGGAATCAGATTAAAGTCCAGGGAACGGCAAATTTCGACCATGTTATCGTTCGTTATACAGGCAACGTATCAGGGTCAAATGGCGCGATTTACGGAGCCAGCGGAAGCAGGGTTACGTTTAACAACAGCGTCCTGGAGTTTTCAAAATACTACGCGATGAGTTCTGACAGCGGAACGTTTACAGTGATAAACTCTGTTTTGAGAGAAAGTCAGACAGCTTTAGTAAATATGCACTCATACAGCTGCAACGCTCAATTTGTCAACTGCACGTTTGCCGATTCTTCAATGTTCCTGTGGTGCGGCTGGGGCAATACAAAATTTACAAATTGTATTGTATCAAACATTGAAAGCAAATTTGTTGGGTATTGGAATGGCAAACCTAATTCAAATGCGTTTGCCAATTGCATATTCTTCAATCCAAAGGGTTCCGGTCCGCAGTCATTCAGCTACGCCGGTTTAAAATGGGTGAACCCGTTGTTCCGCAATGCGGCGGCTGGGGATTATTATCTCATGGCTGGGTCGCCGTGTATAGACGCTGGAAAGTCGGTCGGCGCACCGGAAACCGATATTACTGGCGCGCCGCGAGTCAGCGATCCGTATTCAGATCAGAGCGGCGTTGTAGATATCGGCGCGTACGAATTTGTCGACGGGGTGAATTCGTTGATTGATCTGGAGCCGGTTAACGTTCAGGCTCCGGAATCCGTTACAACGGGCGAGACTGCAACAATTCAGTGGACGATCAAAAACAACGGTACTGTCGCAGCGCAGGGATCATGGACGGACGCGGTTTATCTTGTCAACGAAACAACTGGTCAGTCTGTTTTGGTTAAGGAATACGTTCATGCCGGAACTATTGTAGGCGGCGATTTGCAGACGTTCTATACAGACGTCGTTATTCCATCTGTCGCAGACGGCGCGTGGAAAGTCCAGGTTCGCGTCAACACAAACCGGGAGATTTTCGAAGGCGCAAGTATCGGCAACAACGCGGTATTGGCTCAGACTGCAACGATAGTTCAAACTCCGTTCCTGACGGATTCTCAGGGAGTTATTGCCGCTAAAATGAATCAGCCGACGCTTTACCGCGTTACAGTTAATGCGGGAGATTCTTTCTGCATGCAAGTCAGCTCTGATAAGCCGGTTTCGATATATATGCGGGAAAACTACGTGCCCAACGCATCCAATTACGATTTTGCCGCTGTTGAATATCAAGCTGGCAATTATTCGCTTTATATCGCCCCGGCCGACTCAGACAGGACGTTCTATCTTTTGGCGGAAACGACGTCTGACTCCGCCCGGATTGAGTACGCAATTGAAACCGGCAGCGCGTTTGCAATTCTTGGAATTACTCCGACTACAGTTTCCAATGCTGGTTCGTCCACTATAACTGTTTCAGGATTTGGTTTTGCTTCAGGCATGACTGCCGAACTCGTTCTGAACGATACTGTTGTACGCGCATCGACGGTCAACGTTGCTAACCCCTCCAGCGCTGCTATAACCTTTGATCTGACATTTCAGCCGGCGGGGCAATACTCGCTCCGCTTAACGGCGCCTGACAGTCAAAGTACGGAACTTGCCAACGCGCTGACCGTCGAACAGAACGGTATTGGCGCAAAGCTGGAAATTGACCTTCAGCTTCCTGAATCCGTTCGCGCAGGCAGAGTTTACGAAGGAAAACTGTTCTATGCAAATAACGGCGACTGCGACATGCTTGTCCCGATTTTTACGATTTACAGCGATTCCGTTCCGCTTGCTCTCAATACAGATGAATTAGGTTCAGAAAAGGAACTTAATGTATTGGGATTAGGCAATGAAGATTCTGCAGGCATCTTGCGAGCGGGCGAGTCTGGCGTTATTACGTTTTACTTCAAAGCTGGAACGAATAACGCAGTGCATGCATATACCTGGGGAGCAGGGAGCGTCATGGAGGAGAACAACGTATGGGGTTCCTGGACGGAGCTGTTTGCTGATATTTCAGACGCGGCAACGCAGCTGGGGCTGCGCGGATGTCGGGATTTTGATTTCCATACTGCGAAAGAGCTTGCCAAAGCAAAGAAACAAGATAAAGCTTGCGCAGGTTTGTCCGGTTATCTGACAGATTCGCGTAATGGCTCGCCATTGACAAACTGTACGTTGATTCTTGAATGGACTGAAGAAGATCAGACGCTTTTTGCTCAATCTGCAACAGATTCAGATGGACATTTTGTATTCAATTTCCTGCCAAATAATACAGAATGTACGCTTTCCATTCTTGATGGAGCTTATTGCCTTTCAAAAGAATCCGTTGTAATTGGAACGAGTGATCAGACGTCGTTCAACCTGACAGCGCTTCCATACGGGACAATTTCCGGAAAAGTTACAGATGCTACAAACAACCGGGCAATTTCCGGCATCGTTATTCATGCCCAGGACGAGAACGGGAATATAGTTTACGCAGAAACAGATCAAAGAGGCTGTTACGTTCTTAATAATCTTGAACTTGGCGTTTGGTCGATTTCAGCAGAAACAACCGGGAAGTCCCGCTCTTTAGCGCCTGTTATCCAAACAGTTAATTCGTCAGAATCGCAATGCGTCGATATTCAGCTTGATCCGGGCGCTTCAATCTCTGGAACGATTGTTGATTCCGGAAATAATCCCGTTTCAGGTCTGAAAATTTATATAACTGATTCGGCTGGAGCTTACTTTACCATCCAGACGGATGAAAATGGCAGATATAACGCTGGCGGCATGTCTGAAGGTGAAATCGTTCTTGATTTCACTGGCAGTTCCTGTATTACTGTAGAGGATGCAACAGTTGAAGTCTTTGAACATTCAACAGTCGTTCAGGATTTCCAGTTTGAAACAGGAGCGACCCTTTCAGGAACAGTGCTCAATACTTATGATCAACCAGTCGAAAAAGCGATTCTTTTAGCCAAAAATGCCAGTGGTTCATCTTGGGTCGCAATAACAGACGAAACGGGAGCCTGGTCTATTTCCGGACTTCCCATTGATGAATACACGGTAACGTTATATACAGAAAACCTGATATATAATCAACAAAGTACAATTCAGATAGACAGAGTTTCCGATTTTGTCCAGAATTTTGTTTGGGTTGCAACAGGATCGTTGTCCGGACAGGTTGTAACTACTGACGGCCGTATCGGACGCGGAAACATTGTTGTAACAGACAATTCGCAAGTTGCCGCGTTTATCGAAACTGATATAAATGGCAATTTTGCATTAGCAGATCTTATTCCTGGAGTTTATACTGTCTATCTTGCAGATGAAAGCGGGCTTTCATACTCATTTGAAGTTGAGGCTAATAAAAATACTCACAAGCTCGTTGATATCAACGTAGCGGCTGCCGTTGCTGGAAGTACAAAAGACGTAAACGGCAATACAATTCCAGACGCCTATGTTCAAGTATATCAGAACGGCGAATGCCTCTTTACTACGCAATCCGATGAAGACGGCGTTTTCAATTTTGCGATCATTGAATCGGGCGTATATGACTTTTACGCTTTTACATACGACGGCAGTCAATTTTCGTCATTTGAAAACGTTGTTATCGGCAATGACGATACGCGAACTCTTGATTTTGTTGAAGGAACATATACTTTAACAATTTCTGATTTGCTGGGTTTGCCAGAGGATTCTGAAGTGATGGACGGAATGACGTATTCCATTATCCGCATCAATTCTTCAGATAATGCGCCAATTGGGATGTTGTTTACATCAGACAACCCTGTTTTTACAAATCTGGCAAATGGTCAATATAAAATATCAGCGCAAAAAGGCGATTACTATGCAGAAAAAACAATTGTTATTGAAAACGAATCCAAACAGATTTTGCTTCAGCCAGAGTTGTTAAATTCATTAACGATTAATTTTGAATTGTCGGATGAATCCGTTGAGCTTGATAATATAGGGTTATTGGGTCTTTATAATTCAGATAATGAATTGCTGCAAGCGGTCTATTTTGATTCATTAGACAGCATTGAACTTCATGCAATTCGAAATGGAGAGTATAGGGTCATTGCTTTGTCTGGTTCATACGGAGTAATGCAAGACCTGACAATTAATGACTCTAACGAATCCGTTACGTTATCTTTGTCAGAATTAAATTCTTCAGTTTCAGGCTCGATTCGGAATATCAGTTCTTCCGGAAATTTATACGTTACTAATGAAGCCGGCGTTATTCAGGGCTTTGGCAGTACGCAAGCTGACGGCTCTTTTGAAATCTTCACTATATCCGAGATTGCAAACGGCTTTTTAGTCGATATTGGAACTGATCGAAAGATTGCCGCATTGGAAAACGGACTTGACAATATTGAAATTCCCACGTCTCCGGCGCTTGGTATGAATGTTACTAATATCTCTCCGGTTGCCATTATTGAGTCAATTGTAATAGATATGGGAAAGCATTTGTATCGGCAAATAAGTACTGATAACCTTCAAAGAGAAATTACTTCATACAAGCAAACAATTCTGAAAGAAAATATTCCAGCCAGTTCATGTAAATGTAATGATGATCTCATAAAGCAAAAAAGAGCGTTAAAACAGCTTGCAATTAATTATTGTGATAAAGCTTCAGAGAATGTCAGACTTGCTGTACAATCCGCAACTGATATGGTGCAAAAAGACAGCCTTGTTCCTAAAGTGACATTATTCCTTACTACGGTGTCATTAAATTATTTTGGCGGGATAGGGGGAGCGTTTACATCAATGGGATTAAGCCTTCTCAATGATTATTGTAATAGTGAGAATAAAGCAGAAGATTATATATTTGATTCAGGAGCAGGAATTCAAAGCATTATATACGGTCTTCCCGGAAATTTAAATATGGCAGGCTCTTTGCCTTTCACAGGGTTATCGAATGCCGTTTCTGCAGCCAATGATCTTAGAACGTTAAATTCATTAAAAAAAGATTTTAAACAATTTTTGAAGCTGAAAAGTTTCAGAGATTTAGATACAGATTATGCTAATTACAGAGGTGAAACTGATAAGTATTACAAGTTAGCTCAAACCACATACAGCATCATGGTTAACATTGATATTGACAACTGTTGCCCTGAAAATAGCTGTTGTACTTGCGGTTGTTCTCTCGACGAAAATCCTGATAAGCCGGATGACCATGGCAAATCAAACATTCCTGTGCCAGAAGACCCCAACGAGATTGTCGGTCCGGTTGGAGGTGATTTCACGTATCACAACGAGGGAACGGAAATCGAGCCGTTTATGGTCATTGACGGCGCGAACTGGATTACGAATAACGCTGGTCAGGAAAACGAGTACAGGATTTACTTCGAAAACAAGCCGACGGCCGCCGCTGCGGCTCAGGAAGTGTTTGTTACAACCGTTCTTCCTGCAGGAATGGATTGGGATTCTCTGACGCTTGGCGAAATCTCAATTGGAAACGAAATCTATGCGCTGTCTGACGACTGCCTGATTACCGAGAATACGTGGCTTGTCAATCAGGCGAGTACGGGCGAGCAGATTAAGATTCGTTTCGATTTCGACGCTAAAACCGGCGAGGCGAATTGGTATCTGCGGTCGTACGTTGCGACAACGTATGACAACTTCCCAGAAAGCGCGTACGACGGGTTCCTCCCGCCCAACGACAAAGAAACGCACGTCGGCGAAGGGTACGTTTCGTATCGCATCAAGTACGATTCTGATCTTGTTACCGGCGACGTCGTATCAACCGCCGCGACGATTGTCTTCGACTCCAACGAACCGATTGTAACAAACACTTGGCTCAACACGATTGACGCCGACGTTCCTGCTGTTCTGCTGGATGAAACGGAAATTGTCGACGCGGGCATTTCGCTGCGTTGGTCTGGTTCCGACATCGGGTCTGGAATTGAGCAATATCAGATTTACGTCTCGTCTGATGGCAGTACATATACGCTTTGGAATACGTTCGACGCAGACATTACCAGCGCTGTTTATGAATCCACTGATGGCGAATATTCATTCTATATTCTCGCTGTCGACGCAGCTGGCAACATCGGCGGCGACCCAGAACAAACCACTCCGCCGTTGGTAATCGCCTCTGAAATGGATACGAGAATTGTAAAGAGAAGAGACGATCACGATTCCACAAACGAGATTTCCGAAAACCTGACGAGCGTTACCGACTGGGACGACTTCTACATGGAGTTCTGGTCGACAAATCTGATCGAGTCCGAAGCTGGTAAAACGTATACCGCCACAATCAACTACGATTCCTCAATCTTCCTGGTTGACATGGATCAGGTAATCGTTACACCTGACGGCATTTCCGCTGAACTTGTCGATATGGGTTCGATGGCTGGCGTCGGTCTGTCTACGGTGCAGGTAACCTTTACCGTCGGCGAGAATGGGTATACGGCTCCGGGCGCTAATACGTATTGGGGCGCAGTCCACTTCACGCCCAATTTGGCAGAGGACTCTGGCGTTCAAAACGTTTTGGAACCCGCTGAGTTAAACGTAACCGCTAACGGCAAAGAGTCCGGAACAACCGTCAAGGCAATGCCGTTCGACCTCGACCACAACAATTCCGTCGACGTCAATGACTTCATTGCGTTCGCCACCGCGTATGGAAAATCCCCAGAGACTCTTGACCCGTCAGACGCCAATTACGCTCAAACGTATCTTTCCGACTTTGATGGCAGCGGCGTAATTGACGTTCAGGACTTTATTGCCTTCGCTACAAACTACGGTATATCCAAAGGCAAAGCCGCCAGTTATTACAAAGCGCCAGAGCAGGGGTGCAGCGTAGCTCAGTCAGCTTCGACAGTAGATAATCAGGAGGAACTGATTGTTGAAACAGATTCTTCAAATCAACCGGTTCAACCGGACATTGCGCCGCAATCCCCGGAGGTTGTCGAAGTTGTTGTAACGGTCATGGAACCGGAATACTTAACTCCTGCTCAACCGGCTCAGGCAGAATCCGTACAAACGCTGATACAAGCGCATTCGTCCGCTCTGCTTGACCTGTACGACAATCAGAACGAATCGCAGTCTGTTGGAGAAATGTCAGCGCCGGCAATCGACGAGGCGCTTTATCAAGACGACGAATTCGATTTCCTGTTGGACGACTCTGATTTGGATTCAGGCGACATCTCAAATTCCGACGTTGATCTGTCTGCCGTTTTAGACGAACTGGAATTGGAGTTGCTGTAATCGTCGGGGCAGGGCGTCTGGCAGCAGGCGTCCTCTTTTCAAATTTTAGGAAAAGGGTATAATTGATTAATAATTAAAGAATAATCATAACCCTTTTACCGCAGTTGCGTTAATACCCGTCATGACAACGTCCTCGAAAGTTTATTTTATCGGCATCAGAGCCAACGGCTCTCACAATTTGCTGGACAACATGGAAAAGCTCGTTCGCAAGGCGGGCATAGAAAAGCTGCCGCTTCAGGACAAGTTCGTCGCTCTGAAAATTCATTTCGGCGAGTTGGGAAACCTCGCGTACATTCGCCCGAACTACGTTGCCCGGATGGTTAAGATTCTCACAGCGCTGGGCGCCAAGCCGTTTCTGACGGACTGTAACACGCTCTATTCCGGAAGCCGACAAAACGCCGTTGACCATCTTCAAACCGCCATGGTCAACGGGTTCAATCCGCTTTCCGCTGGCTGTCAGGTGATAATCGGCGACGGCTTGAAGGGTTTGGATTATCGGGAAATCCCCATCGACGGCAAGTACTGTCCCGCTCCCAAAATCGGCTCGGCGATTGTTGACGCTGACATCCTCATTACGCTGACGCATTTCAAGGGACACGAAGCGGCGGGAATTGGCGGAACAATTAAGAACCTCGGCATGGGCTGCGGCGCTGTGCCCGGCAAACTCGAAATGCACTCGGCGTCCAAGCCGGTTATTCACTCTGACTCCTGCCGCGGCTGCGGGCTGTGCGTCAAGCATTGCCGTCACAAAGCGATTTCGCTTAACAAGCAGACGAAGAAAGCCGTTATCGACCACAGCAAATGCGTTGGCTGCGGTCAGTGCATCGCGATTTGTCAGTTCCAGGGCGCGTATTTGGAATCGTACGACGATTCCCGTTCGCTCAACGCCCGTATTGACGAGTACGCCAAGGCGGTATTGAAAGACAAGCCCAACTTCCATGTCAGCTTTATTATGGACGTCTCCCCGGAATGCGACTGCTGGGGACACAACGACGCCCCGATCGTTCCCAATCTCGGCATCGCGGCTTCCTTTGACCCCGTCGCCCTCGACGCCGCCTGCGCCGATCTCGTTCTCAACGCCCCGGCTTTGAAATCCGAAAATATGTTGACGGACCATCACCCCAACTGCAAATGCAAACAGGACAAATTCAAGCTCCTTCACCCCGACACCGACTGGAAGTTCGGCTTGGAATACGCCGAAGAAATCGGGATCGGAACTCGTCAATATGAGCTGATTAAGCTGTCGTAGAGAGAATGACAATTATTCTAAAGACAAACAAATAGTAAAGACAAACAAAAAGCGCTTCTCTAAACAAAATAGAAAAGCGCTTTGTCATGACGTCAACGCGTTACCAAATCTTCTTTGTGGATGGCTTTTTTGCAGTTGTCTTTTTAGCAGTCGTTGACCGGGTTGTCGTATTTTTCGCCGTTGTCTTTTTGGCTGTAGTTGTTCTGGTCGGCGTCTTTTTAGCGACGGTCTTTTTGGCGGTTGTCGAACGTGACATCGTCGTCTTTTTCGCCGCCGTTGTTCTGGATCGCGAAGTCGTTGTCCGTTTAGCGGTCGATGTTCGTCTGGTCGTTCTTCTTCGCTTTGCCGGCCAGAGTTTCTTAACTTCCTTGAAAATCATGTCAAAAACCCAAAGAACTTTTTTCAGTTTGGGATTTTTGCTGTACTTTATCAATGTGCCGAGGTCAATCTTACCCATTCCAAACCCGCCGGCGGAGGGCTTATTAGCTGGCTTATTATCTTCCTGCGCGTCAGGGAACCCCAATAATTTTTTGCCCCATGTCAGAACGGCGTCTGTAATATTCCCGCCTTGAGGAGACTTCTTCTTGTCCTGACCGCCAAATATGTTAAACCAGTCAACGACGGAAGAATAATCAATGCCAAGATTCCCCAGAGAGGAACCGAGAGCGTTATTTTGAATGACGTCTCCAAAGAGCTTGTTGGCCTTGTCCTGAGAGAATTCGCCCGGATGGGAATCGTCTTCGAATTTGTCGCTGTTATCCCGAACCCACTGCGCGACGTCGTCTTCGGTGCAGTCGGGATTGTCTACAAGGTTCTGTAACGAAATATTTCTAAAATCGTTTTGGGAAGTTGCCATTTATCGTATTCCAGTTGAAGAAAAGGGTTGAATATAAATGTTACACGTATTTAATTTTCTTTGAGTTTCTTCGCGACCTTTTCGGCGATAATATCCGTAATCGCGTCAAGGTCGACGGCGTTGCCGAATCCGCTGGACTTCGTTCCTGGAGGGACGAAGGCGCGGTGTCCGAACCCGGCTTTTTCCCACAGGTCGCGAAAGACGTCGTTGTCGCCGATGTCGATTCCCTCCATGGAAGAGCGCGGGTCTGTTACATTCCACCGCTTTTTGAGTTCCAAAAGGTCTTGAATGTCCTGACGTGAAAAATACCCGACGTTCCCGAGGTTATGCGCCAGCATGAGCAGACGGCAGTACCCATCGAGCATTTCCGTCCACCAGTAAGCGTGTTCGACCGTGTCGCCCCAGGAAAGCGTGCCATGGTTGGCAAGGACGCAAACGCGGGACTTGTGCGCTATGGGCAAGATCGTATCCGCCAGCTCCTGACTGCCGGGAATGGCGTAATGAACTATCGGGACTTCGCCCAGCTGAACTTCAATTTCCGGCATGACGCCCAGCGGAATCAGCTCGCGCGCAATTCCAAACGCGGTCGCATACGGCGGGTGGCAATGCACGACCGACTTCACCTCCGGCAGTTCCTTCATGAGCGTCAAATGCAGTTTGATTTCAGACGTCATTTTACGCTTGCCGGCAATCTGTTCGCCGTTCATGTTGACGATGCACAGGTCGTCCGGCGTCATAAACCCTTTGGAAATCATCGTCGGGGTGCAGACGACTTCGTTCTCGCTAAGGCGATACGAAATGTTGCCGTCGTTGCCGGTGGCGAACCCCTTTTTATAAATGCGGTCGCCGATATCGCAGATTTCTTTTTTGATTTGTTCCAGCATTTTTAGGGAACAGGGAATAGGGAGTAGGGGAATTGAACAAAAGGTCAATAGGGAAATAGGGAGCGGAAACCCACTCCCTATTCCTGTTTAGTTACAAAGCGCTATTCACAAAGCGCCAATTACGGATTGACAAAGTTGTTGCCAGCGAACGGGCTGGTAACGCCGGGGATAGCAATGTTGTAGGGTTCCGGGCCGCCTTTGCCGTTGGGCTGAACCGGGGCGGGAGAATCCATGGTGAGTTTGTCGTTGTCTTCGTAGATCATCAAAGCCGGTCCCTTGTTGACGGCGTCGTCCCAGGAAACGACCTGTCCGGAATAGGACGCCATACGTCCCAAAACGGCGATCATGCAGGAGTGAGCGGCATACCAGCCTTCGTTGTAGGGTTTGCCTTCGCGAATCGCCTTGCAGAGGTCCTGATGTTCGTTGTCGTACGGGTTGCCCTTGCGTCCGCCGCGTTCGGTAACTCCGCCGCCGCCTTTGGTTCCGCGAACGTTTTCATAAACTGCGCTCCAGGCGCCGGGGATGTGACGGCACTGAGAGTACATCTTTTTGCCGTCTGCATAGGTGAATTCGACAAAGTGATGGTCGAAGATTTCGCCGTAGTTGACGCTGTTCTTACGAACTTCGCGTCCGCCCATGGCGTTGGCGGAAACCGGGTGATACATCTTGTCGCCCTTGCCGAGGAACCAGTTGCCGACGTCCAGGTTGTGAACGTGCTGTTCGCAAATGTTGTCGCCGCAGAGCCAGTTGAAGTAATACCAGTTGCTCATCTGATAGTGCATTTCGGTCTGCCAATCCTGACGTCCGCGAACCCAAACGCCTCCGCCGTTCCAGTAAACGTTGGCGTAAATCAGATCGCCGTACTTGTCGTCTTCGCAAATGGCTTTGAAGCCCGCTTCGTAGTCGCCCTGATGGTGTCTCTGAAGACCAACGCCGACAGCCAAGCCTTTTTCGTCTGCCAGTTTGTTAACTTCCATGAGCATTTTGAAGCCGGGGGCGTCAACGCAGCAGGGTTTTTCCATGAAGACGTTATAGCCTTTTTCGATAGCGTATTTATAATGAATTGGGCGGAATCCCGGAGGCGTGGCGAGAATGGCGTAACGAGCGCCGTTTTCCCAGCCGTAATCCAACGCCTTTTTGAACCCGTCAAAACCCCAGAAGATGGCATCCTCCTTCAGTCCCCAGCCGCCGCCAGCGTGCTTGGCGGGATCCGGAAATGCGTCCGCGCAAGCGATAATTTGAGTATTAGGGGCGGTAAGGAAGTTACCAACAGCGCCGCGTCCGCGACCGCCGCAGCCGACCAGAACGGCTTTAATGGTTTCATCGGTTCCTTCGCCGTGCGCCAGCTGAGCTACGCCCAAGGTCATGGCAGCTGCGGAAGCCGATAATACTGACGATGTCTTGAGAAAATCTCGACGGGTCGTTTTCATTTTGAACTCCTTAATCTAAAGGTGGGATAGGAATAATAAATGAATGAACAGCGCGCCATAATAAATACGTCTTTTTAGAAACGCCGCGCAGCCTCAATTTGAGGCGTTTCATTCATCCATAACTTTTTACTTTACTTTGTTTTTAGCACAATCAAAAAAGGATTGCAAGACGTTTAAGAGAGTTTTTGGAAATTTTTTAAAAATTTTTTTCTGATTGTAGGGGGGTGATAATGGAAGGCGTTGGCGAGCCGGGAACGTGAGTTCCTGAGAACTTCTTCGCCCCGCACATACCCAGCGACGAAGTCGAAAACCTTACTGGGTCGCGGACGAAGTCCGCAACAGGAAATGCGGAAGCTTCCGAAAATCTCTTGAACGTGGAAAACCCATCAGACCCGCTGGTTCGCGGGCGTCTTCGCCCGTCAAATTTTTTAGCCGCAAAGAAC
>JAFZAL010000186.1 GCA_017557195.1 Thermoguttaceae bacterium
ACCGTTCCATCCACGCCTGAACGGCGGCTTCGTCGTTGACGTCAACGGTTACGTTGCCGGGAAGCCACATCTTTTTCGGCTCGCCGCCTTCCTCGTCCGGCATGATCATCGTATCCGCCAGGACGTAGTCCAGCTGCTGGCGAACTTCGGGAGAAATCTGCTTGAACCAGTCGCGGTCGTTAACCTGAATTCCAACTGGAAGACCCGCGCCCTTGACCCACTTGATCAGTTCCAGGAGTTTCGCGTCGGTATCGTAGGGCCAGCCACGCCCGTGATTTTCCAGCGCGCCGATGCGAATGCCGAGCCGTTTCTGCCGTTCGACGCATTTCTCAGGCGTCATGCCCCCGCGAACGTGAACGTGAAACTCCATCGGACGAATCTCCTGAGCGTACTTGACGGTTCGCGCCGTCGGTTCTTTATCCGTTGGGCTTTGCGCCTGAACCGCCGTTGAGGAAAGCAGCCCAACAGTCAGGCAAACCGCGAACGCGATATATAAAAATCGGGGTTTTGTGGTCATGATTCTCATAAAAAAGGGGGAATAGTGGTTAGTCGTAATTACTAAGTTTTAGTAAGAAATCTTCACTCATAAGAATTATTCTACCCGGAACGAAAATCATTTGCAACTCCCCTTGGACAAGAAAATAAAAAAAGAGATGTAAGGGGAAAAAATGAAAGGCGGTAATGGAGTGAGCGAAGCGAACGGAATTACGCATTCGCCGTCAGGCGAACGAAACGTTGGAAGCGTGCACGCACACCGGTGAGCCGGCGCTCGGCAGTCCCCTGCCGCTCAAAAGCCTCACGCAAAGTCCGCAAAGTTCGCGAAGTTTTAAAGATAATGTTCTATGCGTAGAACGGCGAACCAAACGTTGAGAAGTGTGCATACCAAACCGACGAAGTCGAAAACCACCTCTGGATGTAGCCCGTCCTCGGGCTACGTTGCCGGTAAAAGAAAAACCATTTACGCAGGATTGCCAGCCCGAACCGCCGGCACGCGGCAGTCCTCTGCCGCATTGCAGGTATGACGGACAATCTCTTTCGCAGAACAACCCCTCCGACCCGCTGGATCGCGGCTGTATCAGCCGCACCCGTAGGTGGGGGCGCCAATCCGTGCGGACGATTCCCCCGTCATACGTTTTCTCAACTATTTTGAGGGTACTTTATTTATCTGTTGGATATTTTTCGCATTGTCAAGCCGTGTTATCCATTGGTCGAGAGCAGGGTCGATGTCTTTGAGTTCTGCCAGTTCTGTTCGGAGCGTTTGAATCTGCTGACGAACGGTTTTCTGTACGTAATCAAGATATTCGTTTGCCGCCTGTTCGCCCTTTTTGGTGTAGATTTCAACCGCTTTACGTTCAAAGTCATTGAATTCGTAATTCGGATAATTAAGCGTCGCCATCTTTCGGGCAAATCGCAAGCTGGTCAGCATTGGTTCGATATACAGATATTCCAGCCGGTCTTTGTCCATGGCGGTTTCTTCCGGCGCATTTTGAGCCAGCTGCGCCGCCAGCGCGTCGAGTTTATCGAGCAGTTCCAGCGCCCGGGCGCGATTCTCCGGCGATTTCAGACGAACAAGCCCACCGTCTGGCGTTCTATAGCTCCATTTCTTTTGCAAAACATAGTGCGACTTGAGTTCCGCAAAGAGCGCGTCAAACTGGCGAATTGTTTCAACTTGAGACGGTCCCCAGACATAGTCATAGATGGCTGTCTGCATTTTCTCCCAGTTGCAGTTTTCCGGATTCCACGCCCACATGCCGAACATAACGATGCTATATTCACTTGACCAGCCTCCGCATATCGTCCAAATGAGCACACGGTCTGTGTACTGCGCGGCGTCGCGAATCTTGTCGAATTTCGGATAATCCCATCCGGGCGTGATGGGCTGAAGGTTCATGTAGCTTGGACGCCCGTCTTTGCGCTGCGTCGTGAGGATGGCGGCAGAGTGAATAAAACCGGATTTCGGGTCGGGATAGCCCGTTTCGCAGAAATTGAACCACCAGACAGGCTTGTTTTTCAGACCCATTTGTTGCGTCAGTTTGTAGTCCGCCTTGCAGGGAACGCGAGTAAAAATCCAGTTGGCTTCGTTGAACGTTTCGATCTTTGCCATCTGATAGTTCAGCGGTCTATTCATTACCCTGTATTCTGGAGTTGGTGGGGTAAACATGGCATCCTGACCAGTTTTCCCGACTTTTTTCATGTATTGAGCGGCATATTCCGCCAGTTTAACCGGATTTTGTCCACCACCGGCGTCGTCCATAGAAACCCAAATCCCATCACAACCCAGCCGGAGAAGGTCGTCAAACGTCTGCCCCAGTTTGGGAAAATCGTTTTCTTTTAGTTTACAAGAAACAACGCCGTAGACGTACAGCGCGCGTTTGTGGAATTCGTTAATCGCGTGACGCGCCAGATCTTCGTCAATCGGCTTGTCCGGTGGACATCCCATCAAGGCGTGACGGGCATCCCAAATCAGCGTTGCCGGCGCGTCAGGGTCGTCACGGTAATCAACGAAGTTGATTCGACCGTGAATATATGTATCTAGCTGACCTTTCCAAAGCTGATGAGCCATGACGAAATGAGGACGCCCGCGCCACGAAATAGAAGGCCAGTCGACCACGTTGGCTACGGTAATCTGCGCAGTTCCTGACATATCCTTTACTATTAAATTGAACGTCGCTTCACAGCCGTAAATCAACCCGCTGTCATCTGAGCCGGTTATGGCTATCACGTTGACCGCGCCGTCTTTTATAAACTGAATTGAAAAGCCGTTGAATTTGCTTTTACCATCAACCATAACTGTTGACGGATTGACGGACAGAACAAATTTCTGATTAATAGAATTGGAAAACGCGACGCCAGAATCGAAAATAGGAATTTCAACCTTGAACCGGTTTCGAATCAAGGACTGCAAACGCTCTGCTGCGTACCGATTTGGCGTAGTCGGGGAAGTAGGTAAAATGATAGCCGCCGTCTGATCCGTTCCCAATGGGATCTTCTCTCCTGTCGCGGCATACGAACGGGGAATGGGGTAAATCGGGCAGGAATCGCCGCTTTGCGCCATCGCGTCAATCGAAACAATCCCCGTCAGGAGAATTGCGATAATCCATCGGAATAAAAATCGGGTTTTCATAAACGTCCTTTCTGAATAACTATTTTGGAATTGGGCTTATCGAGAACGATATGAACCCAAACTATACGGAATATTATATTGTAAAACAAATTGAATTGGAACTTTGGGATATCCGAGAAGCGTTCATACTAAACTGACAAATCCAAACCATTTCCCGGCGTGTCGGTAGGCAGCTGCTAGCCGCTGCCTTGTCTAAAGACCTGCGTTCTTTCTCTTTCACTGCAAAGAACATTATTGCTTATGAAAAAGAGTTTCCTTCCGCTTTTAAGCGTAGTTTCTACTTTCGTTTCCGAACGTACAGTAGCCCCGCGGCGCCGAGTAACAGCAGCGCCCACGTCGACGGTTCAGGAACGCCGGCAGCCGGGGCTGAATAGACAACGGACAAAACGCCTGTACCGGAATCGTACCCAACCAGATCAAACAGACTCGACTGGAAAACAAGATTATCCAGATTGAGCGCGTTTCCGTCGCCGCCTTTAATTCCAGCCGGGAGAAGAATTTCCGCCACATCGCCGTCTTCAAAGGCGTTATCATAGCTGGAATCCAACGCGATTTTAATAATCGACCCGTTTTCAAACGTCGTGTCGCCTGTTACATTCAGAACGTCCGTCAGAATATCGTCGCCGTCTTTTCCAACTTCCAGCAACAGCGTCGCGCCGTCTTTGAGAACATACCCGCCGCCGAACGTTGCCTCGCCAATGGAGTTGCCGGGCGAAAAGACCGTATTCGCGTCAACTTCAATATTGCCTAACATATACCCTTCCAAGTCCAGACGACCAGAAGCAACGACAAAATTGTCAGCGGTAAAATGTAAATCCGCTGTTGCCTGATCTAACTCATCTGTATTAATCTTTAATCTGCCTTCTCCGGTTTTGAGAATATCGCCATTGCCGATAACTGTCGCATCGGTAAAGACAATTGTTCTTTCGTCTCCGCTGGCAACGTTATATTCCAGCGTTCCGCCAGTTCCAACGGTAAAACTGCCATTGGCGCTTTCAATCGCGTCGCCGGTAAGCTGCAGTGTTCCGCCGTAAACGTTTGTTTCGCCGGAATACGTATTGGCGGCGGAAAGAACGAGCGTACCTTCGCCGGTCTTGTCAACAGAACCCGTTCCTGTAATCGGCGCAGATTGGGTCAGCGTATACCCGTTTCCAACCTGGAACGTTGCGTTGTCGTTCAAAACGACGCCCGCGGCATGGCTGGCGGTTTTGGCGTCAGCGCTGGTTTGAGAATCAAATTGTACGCCTTGATACGCAACGCCGTCTACTGTCAGTTCGTTTGACCAGTCGCCGTCAGCCAGATACATGGTCGAATTATGCCCGACAATTTGAACTGCGTTAATCGGTCCGTCAGCCGAGTTCAAAATCATGGACGGCGTTGTTAAACCGCGGAAGACGTAGTAATTGCCGCTGTCGCCGGAGCTTTTAACCTGCGTCCACGTTCCGTCAAAGGCGCCGGACGCAACGGAAATTGTATCGGAAATCTTGTTCCCTTCCGAATCCGTAATCCAGTACTGACCCGTTGAATCAGCGTTATCTCCCATGTAGACGACAACGTCGTAATAGTCGTATGGAATAGCGCCCAACGTAACTTGAGTTGCCCCGTTGGCGTGCCCGGACATCAAAGCGCTGTTGGCGTCCGTTCCGGCTAAAGAGTCCAAACTTTGAGATTCGCTGGTATATCCAACTGTCATATAACCGGATTGATTTTTGTAATATTCCATCGAGCCGACCGAGTCCAGCATGGAGTACGGAACGCCCGTAGTTGTCGTTTCGCGAATGTTATTCCACAGAGCTTGAACGTACCCGTCCGCCCCGGCGAAATCAGACGTCGCCAGCGCTTTTTCCGAATCGCCAGACGCGTTCTGACCTGTAAAGTTCAGACCAATGCTCCGCTGAGCCAACCCCGTAAACGTTCCCGCCTGCGGATTGTCTAAAAAGCCGGTTACGTCGCCGTAAGACGTGCCAAATCGTATAATACTCATATCTCCATAATTTGGCGAAGACATATCGATTTGAAGCTGGTCAAATGAAGCCTTCGAGGTAATCGTAATTTGATTATCCCAAGTAATTCCAGCCAATTCCGTCAGATTGGTTGGAACAGTTCCGCTGTTCTGGAACGCTTTAACACTGATTACAACGTTGTTTTCATTGGCGTCTGTTACAGTTATTTTTTCAATTACTGTGTATGGCGTACTGGCTAAAAAAATGTTTGCAACGGTATTATTTACTTCGTTTCCAGTTGCGGCTTTTGTTGTAATTGTTTCATTGCCTACATACCGCATTCCAGTTTTAATATACTCCGTAGTAGAACTACTTACAAGTCCCACAGTTTGAAGCGTATCAGAATAAGTTTGATTCTGTCTCCATTCTACCGCATTAAAACAAAGATAGTATTCGCCCGGCTGAGAAAAATCAATACTATTGGTCAGATTACGGGTGACGTTAGTAATTGCCCATCTATCGTTGCTAGCGCTATTTTCTATAAAATAAGAATGCCCACTAGTTGTCTTAGCAAATTTATATGGAATGTTGCTTGCTACTGATTGATTGGCACTGCTATTCGTAATTATCTTAACAAAACCGATACTTGATACGGTACTTGATGAATGTGCTGACCACGTTCCAGAAAAACCAAAACCCGAGCCGTAACCATTTATGTTGAAGTTTACACTATCCTTATCGGGAATTTGGAAGTTTTCGAAAGCTATAAGATCTGCAACCGCAGGCTGAGAAATGGCGAAAACGCCTAAAAGAGCGACAACTATTAAAATTGTCAAATGTAAAACTCCGCATGTTAAAATGCGGGGGGGGGGAGGAATGAGCAGTTTTTAGAATTGAGCATTTTTTTACTCCTTCTAAGCGGGTAAAACTGGTAAACGGTTATTGAAACGACTTTTGCGGCGGGACGCCCGGGCGCAAAATGGAATATCGCTTTTTTACATTAATAACATTATACACTCAATTCGGCAATCGTGAAGCGCTAAATGGGAAAATTTTTGAAAAAAAGTGAAAAATTTTGAGAAAATGAGAGAGATAGATAAAATTTATGCCGTATATGGCGGACTTACGTCCGCGATCCAGAAAGGTTTTCGGTTAGGACGGAGGGGTTGAGCGGGGCAGAGATGCGGCAGGGGACTGCCGCGTGCCGGTTGTTCAGACGGGCTTTCCTGCGAAAAAGATTTTTGGAGGCTTCCGCTTTCCTTGACGGCAAGCCGTCAAGAAGGACTCCGAGGGCGGAGTCCATCCAGGGAAGGTTTTCAGCTGCGTCGTTTTGTTATGCACACTTCGAACAAAGCGTAACTGCGCTCCCGTTGGTCGCTCCATTACCGCCTTTCATTTCTTTGCGCTCTTTGCGGCTTAAAAATTTTCGCCTTACGGCGATGCAGGCGAGGACGCCTGCGGTCGACGAGGACGTCGACCCTCCGAAGCGTTTACTTCTTCTCCGGGACGAACCAGAAGGAGCGCCAGTACTGTTCGTCCAGCGTGAACGGGTTGTACGTGGCGGTCGGGTCGGCGTCGACGGGGAGAACGCCGTAACGAATCATCTCTCGCAAGTACGCCCAGCGCGGTTTGAACTTCAACGGCGTTTCTCCGTTGTTCTTATCGCAGTAAAGCATGGAATAGCGGTTGTCCTCGTTGAGGATGTAGTCGCGCCCGCGCTGAATGCCCCGGAGAATCGTCTGGTAGTCCGGGTCGTCGGTTGACTCGAAAACCGGTTTACCGGACTTCGCTTCGCAGGAGCCCAAGCCGCCGGCGGATTTGCTCAGCGACGCCAGGAGCGCCTTTGACTCTTCCGGGTACGACAGGTCGAAAATCTCCATGCGGGAATAGCGGGCGTTGCCCTCACATAAATCGTGGGCGACGGTGCAGTCCGTTCGCGTTCTCGGGTTGGCGGGAGAATAGTTGTCAACGTAGATGTCGTATTTCACCCGATTTTTGTCCTGAGCCGTTGGAGCGTGACAGCAGTCGCAGCGGCGGGAAATCGCGTCGCGCATGGCGACCTGTTCCGGCCACGTTTCTTTGTTCCAGACGGGAATGTTCGCCATGTAATAGCCAACGCCGCCAGAGGCTTCCGAGGCGTACGTGCCGGCGAAGTTCGCCCCGGCGTCAATCCAGTGTCGAATAACCGCCTGTTCTTCCGGCGGCATTTTGACGCCCTGATGTCCTTCTTCAATCAGCTTGACAAGCCGGCTGGACCCCGTCCCGATTTCGTAGGGGTCAAAGTTGCTCACCGCCCGGTTTCGGTTGTCGCCCAGGAGTTTGTACCACGTCAAATGCGTATAAGAAATTGTGTACATGGGCGTCCAGTGCCCGGACAGGTTGACGCCGCCGTCTTCCCGTCTGGAATTGTGACAGCTTACGCAGTGTTTGTCCAGAATCGGCTGAACGTCGCGGGGGAAGTCGAAAACGCCGTGGAAGTCCGGCCCGAGGTCTTTCATGTCGGCGACAGGCTGAATTTCCGCAGGCGGATTGTTGTGCATGATTCGGAACAGCTTGTCCCGGTCGTCGCCGGTGGGCGTGAGCGTTCGCTCTTCGTGACAGCCGATGCAGGTGGTGTTTTCGCCCGGCATGACGGAAACGAACGAGTGCATTCTCTTAACGCAATGCCCGTTCTCGTCCATGGCGAGGAACAGAACCGGTCGGTTGGCTGGCAGTTTGAAGTACGCAGAACCGTCTTCGCTCACCGGGACGGTTCCCAAAAGGCGCTCCAACGTAAACGTGCCGAAAATCGACATCATTTCCGTTCCGCCGGTGTAGTGAATCGGCTTGGGCAGCGTCTCGTAAATGAGCAGATATTTAACCGTGCCCGGCTTGACGCCCTGCATTTTACGGCCCTTGTACAGATTCGCCATGGCAAGCGTGCCGTAATCTTTTGTGTAGTCCGTCTGGTTCATGATAACGCGTTCTCGAGGACGCGCCATCAGCGGACGCGGTTCGTTGACCTTGTACCCTTGATCGCTCAGTTCAGCCGGCAGCTTGAACAAAACGGACTGCTGCCCGAGACTGTTGACAATCATGATTTTGTCGTTTGACGCTGTCATGAAATGGTCTTCGTCAAACGCCCACGGGTCAGAATGGTTGGCGTCGCTTGTGATGTTACGCATGGATTCCCGTTTGTCCGGCCCGCCAGTGGGATCGAGAACGGCTAATCTGCCGTAATGCTCCGTTCTGCCGTGTGACGGGCTGTTGGAGCAGACGATTTTCTGCGAGCCGGGAATGGGTTTGGCGTCGATAAACACGCCGCCGGGATACATGTTTCCAAAGAGAACCATCTGACGCGTGCCGTCCTGGTTCATCGTCCAGAGGTGATGGTAGTTGACCTGCGAGCGGTCGACGTATTCCCAGCGCATGTACGCGATCTGTCCGTTGTTGAGAACCCAGGGCGTGTTGTCCTGTTCCACGTTGCAGGAAAGCATGTGAATGTTGGAACCGTCCGGATTGCATTTGTAAATCGTGCCGACGTGCGTCAGCCAGCAGCCAACGTAACGCTTGGCGCGGGTCGAGCAGAAGACGATTGATTCGTCCGGCAGATACGTTGCTTCGTAGTCGTCCCAGCCGGGGGGCGAGAAGTCGCGGGCGTTGAGATTGCATTTCGCTTCCATGCGCCAGCCGGGCGTTTCGTCTGGAACGACGCCTTCCGGAAGTTTCAGCGGCGTATCTTCCCCGACGCCGGTAATCTGCTTTAATCCGGTTCCGTCAACGTTGATTTCGTACAAACTGTAATGGTCTTTCCCGGACGGACAGTACGAAAAGAGAATCTTTTGGGCGTCGTAATGGACGTTGGGGTCTCGAATCATGCCGCCTTTGTCTTCAAAAATCGTGCGGAGTTTCTTCGTTTTGACGTTGTACGCGTACAAAGCTCCGCCGGAATTGTTGTGATACGGTTTATGGTAGACGCTGTCGGCATAGTAGCCGAAATTGGCGTACCAGTGTTCGCTCATGTGTTTGCGCGTGCAGAAAATAATCTCGTCCGGCAGAACGGATTCGACAAACTCGTCGACCAGATTCGGAGGAACGGCTCCTTTAAGCTGGACGTCCGAG
>JAFZAL010000187.1 GCA_017557195.1 Thermoguttaceae bacterium
CGGGAGCATGTCGCGCAGGTTGCTGATCTTCTTTTCGTGAAGCAGAACCATGGCGTTTTCCATCTCGCACGCCATCGTATCCGGATTGGTGATGAAGTACGGAGAAAGGAATCCCTTGTCGAACTGCATGCCCTCGACGATTTCGTAGAACGTTTCCGCCGTCTTGCTTTCTTCGAGAGTAATAACGCCGTCGTTGCCGACCTTTTCCATCGCTTCAGCCAGCAGGTTGCCGATTTCGCGGTCGTTGTTGGCGGAAATGGTTCCGACGTTGGCGATTTCTTCCTTCTTTGTAACTTTCTTGCCGATGCTGTACAGATAATCGACAGCCGCCTGAACGGCTTTGTCGATGCCGCGGCGAATTGCGGTCGGATTGCTGCCAGCCGCGATGTTGCGAAGCCCTTCCTTGAAAATGGCGCGGGCGAGAATGGTCGCGGTCGTGGTGCCGTCGCCAGCCAGATCGGCTGTCTTCTGCGCGACTTCGTTGACCAGCTTGGCGCCCATGTTTTCAAAGGGATCTTCCAGTTCAATTTCCTTGGCGACGGTAATGCCGTCTTTTGTTACCTGCGGTCCGCCGTAGGATTTGTTCATAATGACGTTGCGGCCGGTCGGTCCCATTGTAACGGCGACCGTGTCAGCCAGTTGTTCAACCCCGCGAAGCATCGCCTGACGGGCTTTATCGTCAAAAAGCAGTTGTTTAGCCATTGTTTGTATTCCTGTTGATTATGAATGCTGAATTGATTTGACAAGCGCTCCAGCCGGCGGAACGGGTTCTGTTACGCCCCGCCGACGCTGTAACGTTATGACTATTTAATCGCCTTGGCGAGGATGTCTTCTTCGCGGAGGATTTTGACGTCCTTTCCGTCAACGGTGATGTCGTTTCCGGCGTACTTGCCGTAAATGACTTCGTCGCCAACGGCAACGGACAGTTCAGCGCGAGTTCCGTCTTCGAGCAGTTTACCCGGGCCAACGGCGACAACGGTTCCACGCTGCTGCTTTTCTTTGGCGTTGTCCGGCAGAACGATGCCGCCAGCGGTAACGGATTCAGCTTCTTTCGGTTCGACAACGACGCGATCTTCCAACGGTTTCAAGCAAAACTTAGCCATTATATTGTATCTCCTGATTGAATTGTTGATTGGAACTAAAAAAGTGATAGTTGTTAGTGGTTAGTGGTAAGTGGTAAGGGCGCTTTGCGTACTAACAACTTACCACTTAAAACTTACCACGCCTCATTACATCATGCCAGGCATTCCGCCCATGCCGCCCATTCCGGGAGCGCCGCCAGCCGGGGCTGCGGGTTCTTCCTTCGGAATGATGGTAATGGAGCAGCTTGTCGTGAGCAGCAAACCGGCAACGGACGCAGCGTTGATCAAAGCGGTTTGAACGACTTTGACCGGGTCAATGACGCCGGCGTCGATGAGGTTGCAGTACGTGTCTTTGTCTGCATCGTAACCTTCGGCGAAATTCTTCATGCGAAGAACGCGGTTGACGACGATTCCGCCGTCAATGCCGGCGTTGTCTGCAATGGCGCGAGTCGGCGCGGACAACGCGCGTTTGAGAATCTGAGCGCCCAGAGCTTCGTCGCCCTTGAGTTTGAGTGAATCGACCGCTGACGCGCAGCGCAGCAGCGCGGTTCCGCCGCCGGGAACGATGCCCTTGTCCAACGCGGCGGCTGTAGCAGCTTTGGCGTCGTCAAGGAGGAACTTGCGCTCTTTCATTTCGGTTTCGGTCGTCGCGCCGACTTTAATCTGAGCAACGCCGCCTGCCAGTTTCGCCAAGCGTTCCTGCAGCTTTTCGCGGTCGTAGTCAGAGGTCGTCTTGTCGATTTCAGCGCGAATCTGTTCGGCTCTGCCTGCGATGGCGTCTTTGGAACCCGCTCCGTCAACGATGGTCGTTTTGTCGGACGCGATAATAATCTTTTTGCATTTGCCCAGGTCGGAAATCTGAACCGATTCCAGCTTGACGCCCAGGTCTTTGAAAATCGCGTTGCCGCCGGTGAGAATGGCAATGTCGCCCAGCATCGCCTTGCGGCGATCGCCGTATCCCGGAGCCTTGACAGCTGCGACGTTAAGAATGCCGCGCATCTTGTTGACAACCAGCGTCGCCAGCGCGTCGCCTTCGATGTCTTCCGCAATGATTACCAGCGGTTTGCCGGACTTGCTGACAGCTTCCAGAATCGGAACCAGAGCCTTGACGTTGGAAATCTTTTCCTCGTAGATGAGAATGAGCGGGTTGTCGAATTCAACCAGCTGCTTTTCTTCGTTGTTGACGAAATGGGGAGAAAGGTATCCGCGGTCGAACTGCATGCCCTCGACGACGTCAACGACGGTTTCAAATCCTTTGCCCTCTTCGACGGTAATAACGCCGTTTTTGCCAACCTTGAGGAAGGCTTCCGCCAGAATCGCGCCGATAGCCGGGTCGTTGTTGCCAGCCAGAGAAGCGACTTGCGAGATTTCTTTTTTGCTCTTTTCGTCGATCTTTTTGGCGTTGGCTTCGATTTCAGCCGCGACAGCGTCCGCCGCCTTGGAAATGCCGCGCGCCAAAGACATCGGGTCTGCGCCTGCGACAACGTTTTTCAAGCCCTCTGTATAAATCGCTTCCGCCAGAACGGTAGCCGTTGTCGTGCCGTCGCCGGCGACGTCGTTTGTTTTAGACGCGGCTTCTTTAACCAGCTGCGCGCCGAGGTTTTCTTCCGGATCTTCCAGTTCAATATCTTTGGCGACCGTTACGCCGTCTTTGGTTACTTTCGGGGAACCCCAGCCTTTATCCAATACGACGTTTCGACCACGCGGACCGAGCGTGCTTTTAACCGCGCGAGCCAGTTTCTGAACGCCCGCCAATATCGGCTGACGAGCCTTGTCATCAAAAGCCATCTGTTTTGCCACAGCGCTTCCTCCTTAAAATGCTTGAATTTTGATTTATGATTTGCCGATCGTTTGCGACTTTATTAATTACTGTCCGCGCCGCAAACGTCGACGCCCATTACAAATTTGTCAAATTAAACAATGCTTTCCAATAAGTGCAATTTCTATGCCAATCGTCAAAATCCGCCAAAACAGGGACGTTTATATGTAAATACAGGACAGATAGGCAAGATGGAATAGTCAAAATATATTTGAATTATATATAACAGGACAATATATCTAATTTTATGCCAATTTGGCAGATATTAACCATAGCCCCGCTTGGGTACTGCGACGCAGCCGAAAACCTTACCGGGTCGCGGACGAAGTCCGCCCCCGATGGCGGGGGAGCCAATCCGCGCTGCCGCGCGTTTGCCAAAAATCGCTCCCGTTGGTCGCTTGACCTGTTCGGGTACTGCGACGCAGCCGAAAATCTTACCGGGTCGCGGACGAAGTCCGCCCCCGATGGCGGGGGAGCCAATCCGCGCACCCGCGCGTTTGCCAAAATTCGCTCCTGTTGGTCGCTTGACCTGTTTTGGTACTGCGACGCAGCCGAAAACCATACCGGGTCGCGGACGAAGTCCGCTTCAGGAAAAAAGAAAAATAATATCCTTCGATGAGAAAATTTGTTTTATTTAAATTTGAATTTTATAATGAAAGTTTAGGGTTGCTTACGTTGAAAAAAATGTTATAATAATTTTTATTATAAAAGAAAGATTAGGGCTGCGGACTTCGTCCGCGACCCGTGAGCGTAATCGACTACGCAATACATTTTAGCGGGTCAAAGAAAACCGGGGGCTAACGCACCCCGGCTCGCCTACTGCCTACTGCCTACTGCCTTACTCCCATGAACGCCGAACAACGAGAACGAATCCGAAACTTCATCCAAATCTGGTCAACCCGCGGAAACGAGAAGGGCGAGACTCAAACCTTCTGGAACACGCTCCTGCGCGACGTCTTGGGCGTTGAACGTCCGGAAACGCTCATTACGTATGAAAAGTCGGTGAAGCAAAAACATCAGACGTTTATCGACGCCTGGATTCCGTCAACCAAAGTTCTCATTGAACAGAAAGGGGCGGACGTCGACCTGACCAAAGCGCAGCGGCAGTCCGACGGCGAGTTCTGCACGCCGTATCAGCAGGCGCTCCGTTACAACAACGCGCTCCCGTTCGATCAAAAGAACAGATGGATTGTCGTCTGCAACTTTCGGGAATTCCATCTTTACGACATGAACAAGACGGAAAACAACTGTCTTGTCTTCAAGCTGGAAGAACTGGAAAACAACGTCCAGAACCTGCAGGTCATTGTCGACAAAACCCAGACGGAAGTCCATAAAGAAACCGAGCTGTCAATCAAGGCGGGCGAACTGGTCGGGGAACTCTACGACGCCCTGCTCAAGCAGTACCCGCATCCGGACGACCCGCGGACGCTGAAAAGTCTGAACAAACTCTGCGTTCGGCTGGTGTTCTGCCTTTATGCTGAAGACGCCGACATGTTCGACAAAGACCAGTTTTACAACTACCTCAAAAACACGCCGCCGGAAGACGTTGGCGCGGAACTGGCAGACCTGTTTTCCGTTCTCAACACGCCCGTTGACCAGCGCAGCGTCAACCTCAAACCCCGGCTAAAAGCGTTCCCGTACGTCAACGGCGGGCTGTTCCAGGACGAGGAAATCGAAATCCCGCCCTTTACCGACGACCTGAAATTTCTGCTGCTGCGAAAATGCTCGCTCAACTTTGACTGGAGCGGCATCAGCCCGACGATTTTCGGCGCTGTCTTTGAAAGCACGATGAACCCGGAAACGCGGCGCGCCAACGGCATGCACTACACGTCCATTGAGAACATCCATAAGCTCATCGACGCCCTGTTTCTCGACGACCTCAAGGCGGAACTGGAAGACATCTTCCTCGAACGCGTCGCTAAAACCCGGCTTTCCAGACTGCGCGACTTCCATGCGCGGCTGGCGAAGCTGACCTTTTTCGACCCCGCCTGCGGCTCCGGCAACTTCTTAACGGAAACGTACATCTGCCTGCGAAAGATGGAAAACGACATCATCCGAGCCATGTACGGCAGCGATTACCGATCCATCAGCCCGGACGTTACGCCCATTCAGGTGTCAATTTCCAACTTCTACGGAATTGAGATAAACGACTTCGCCGTCGCCGTCGCGAAAACCGCGCTGTGGATTGCCGAAAGCCAGGCGATTCGCAACACGGAAGCGATTATCCACGCCGACATCCAGTTCCTGCCGCTCAAATCCTACGCGAATATTGTAGAAGGCAACGCATTGAGAATCGACTGGGAAACCGTCGTCCCCAAAGACAAACTGAACTACATTCTCGGCAACCCGCCGTTTGTAGGGGCGCGCATGATGGATCAAGGTGGTGAGCAGAAAGCAGACATCCAAGCAGTTTTTGGAAATATCAAGGACGTGCAGGATCTTGACTATGTTACATGTTGGTACAAACTTGCCGCAAAGATGATGCAGGAAACAAAAATTGAGACCGCATTTGTCTCAACCAATTCCATTTGTCAGGGTTCCCAAGTGCCAATTCTTTGGAACATCCTTCTAAACGAATATGGAACACACATCAATTTCGCATATCAGACCTTCAAGTGGAGTAGTGAGAGTTCAGATCAGGCAGCAGTACATTGTGTGATTGTGGGCTTTGCGTATACTAACCGAGTTAACAAGTATTTGTTTTTGCAAGGAGAGCCTAAGAAAGTCTCCAACATTAGCCCCTATTTAGTAGAAGGTTCCGACAGATTCGTAATCGCGCTGAAGGATGCTCTTTTCGATGTCCCAAAGATGAATTTTGGCAATCAGCCCCGTGACGGAGGCTTTTTTGTGATTTCCGCAGAAGAACGAGAGGAAATTCTTGGCAAAGAGCCTGCTTTGAAAAAATGGCTACGTCCCTATATCGGCGCAGAGGAGTTTATCAATGGAAAACAGCGGTGGTGCCTATGGTTGAAAAATGCTTCACCTGATGACATTCGCAGTAGCAGAATCCTTTATGAAAAAGTAGAAGCAGTACGTGAATTTCGGTTAAAATCCAAAGCAAAAACAACGAACGGGTATGCGAAAGTCCCTCAATTATTCGCGCAGATTACACAGCCTGATGGTGTAGATTATTTAATGGTTCCCAGCGTTTCATCTGAGCGCCGGAAGTATGTGCCTATTGGTTTTATAGACGCAAATGTTATTTCCTCGAACGCTGTGCAGATTGTACCGAATGCCACTCTTTATCATTTTGGCGTATTAACCTCCAACGTTCACATGGCTTGGATGAGAACGGTTTGTGGACGATTGGAAATGCGGTATCGTTATTCTAAAGAATTGGTCTACAATACATTTCCGTGGTGTACGCCAACGGAGGAGCAGAAGTCTAAAATAGAGGAAACGGCTCAGGCGATTCTGGACGCGCGCGCTCTGAAACCGGAATGTTCCTTGGCGGACTTGTACGACGAAACGACGATGACGCCGGAACTGCGTAAAGCGCACCAGAACAACGACCGCGCCGTCATGAAAGCCTACGGCTTCCCGCCCTCCCTGACTGAAATGGACGTCGTCGCCCGGTTGATGGAAATGTACCAGAAGTTAGTGAAAAATTAAATCGCCCTGCACATACCCAACGACGCAGCCCAAAACCATACCGGGTCGCGGACGAAGTCCGCTTCAGGAAAAATGAAAAAATGTTAAATAAAATTTATATAGAGGGCTTAGAGTTGTAAACGTTAAAAATTTTGATATAATAATTTTTGATAATATAAAGAAATTTAGGGCTGCGGACTTCGTCCGCGACCCGTGAGCGTTACCGACTACGCAATACATATTAGCGGGTCAGTTTTTATCTTCGTCCTGTACACGCCCAACGACGCAGCCAAAAACCATACCGGGTC
>JAFZAL010000188.1 GCA_017557195.1 Thermoguttaceae bacterium
GTTTAGAATGTATCACACACTAAGGACATTGAAAACCCTGCTGGTAATAGCGTTGGTTATTGCATCCGCAGGTACGGGTTTCGGACAAAACCTGGAGACAATGCAGCCGTTCGACATGGTCGTTCCTACAACGTATGGAGGTGGAACCAGACCGAACGAAGGGTTCTATTTCGACATTGACTTTATGGCGGCTTGGATTAGCCGTCCTGGCGTTTCAACAATCGGTTCTGACGTTGGGCGCGGAATGGTTTACTATGTAGACCGTCCTATCACGTACGAACAACGGGAAAAAGGTACGACAGACACGTATCTGATGATTCCTACCGTTACGATCAACCCGAACGACTCTTATGAAGTTATTCGCGACGCCGACGTCAGCTCATACGATACCGGCATGCTCAGCAGCGGTTGGGTTTGCGGTCGTCGTTATGACATTGGCTACATGTGGGGACATCACGGAATTGGCGTCAGCATTTACGACATCAATCCGTATACGCAATCCTTCACCATGGAAAACGCGAAAGTCGCCTTTGACGTTGCCGACAAACCTGGTACAGATCATTCCTGGTTGCATGGAATTACAACTATCAATGGTACGGAAAGCGAAGTCTTCCCTGGTAATGAAAACAACGTAGACTCCCTTTACGTCTATGGCGAATTGGGCGTTAAGTTTTCATCTCTGACTGTTTTCAACAAAACGCAAACCAACGGCGTCGAATTAAATTATACGTACCGATTCATGCCGAGCGACTGTTTTGGCAGACGCTATGGGATCTGGGAAATGGACTTCGGCGTTCGTTACTTCCAGTTCCGCGAAGAATTCAACGTCTACGGCACAGGCGGATGTTTGTCTGACAGCTGGTGGAATACAACCGCTCAAAACAACCTCATCGGTCCTCAGATTGCCGCGCGATACTTCCGTACGTACGGACGATGGACTTTCGACTTCCAGGCCAAGTTTATGGCTGCCATTAACAATCAGAGCATCCGACAGAATGGCGTTCTGGGTTCTAACCTGAGCACTCGTTATGATACAGTACAAACGGAAGTTGAAGGCGATGATGGCGAGGTTACATATCAAAACACCTACTACGAATACATCGGCATGCAAGGATATCCGGGATACATCAACTCAACGTCGTTCACCTTTAACCATCATGGAACTGACACGTTGTTCTCGCCGGTTATCGAAGCTCGATTCAACGCAAAACTTCAAATTACTCAACTGGTCAACCTGAGAATGGGTTACACCCTGATGTACGTTGGCAACGTTGCTCGACCCGCTGAAATGGTGGACTACTCCATCGGAGGCATGTCAAGAGCAATGGGAATCAACATGAACAACAATAAGGGCGACAGCCTTGTCCACGGATTTACTATCGGTCTGGAAGTGAACCGCTAATCAATACTCCTGTTAGAGAGTGATGTCCAAAAGAACCGGGAAGATGGAGTCTTCCCGGTTTTTTTACATGAATGCGAATTTACAATTGCTGCGCTATTTGCAGCAGCCCTCGTCGTTGGATTTCTGTTCCGAATCTTCGCCGTGATGAATCTTGCAGGAATCGTCCGTACAATCCTCGGCGGAATGTTCTCCGGAAGTCGTTTTCAAATTATCGGTCTGAGCTGAATCGCAGCCAGTCTTTTGGTCGTCTTTGACTTTTTCTTTCGTATTGTTTTTAGTACAGCAACTCATAGTTTGATCCTTCATTAAAAAAGAGAACGTTAACAATCGTTTTGAAAGTCCAATAACGCGTTCCAAAACAAACGATACGCAATAATCTGTTTTGACTTACTTGAATTGTCAGACGTTCTCATGAATAATTTTAGCGCAATCACAGCGACCGCGCTTGTATGATTACATTGTAGGAAGGAAGTCAAGCCGAATCGCACAGAAGCGCAAGCTAGACGAGAGTCAGAACCTGTTCAAAACGCGCGCAAAGGGGCGTTTGAACAGTTCTGAATTCTTAATTGCGTTAAATCGAACAAGAGAAAAACTATTTTTTGCGTTTTCCGGCAATGTATTCAATAACCAAAAGCGCAATCATTGCTCCAATGGCGATAGAAGCGGCAATCAAAGCGCTTTGGACGTCTGGCGGGGCAACGTTGGCGTAAAGAGGATGTTCTGCCACTGCGTTGTCTACGATTTTCTGAAAAGGCCAAAGGCTTCTCAAAGAACCGACCATGAACCCGCACAGGATCGCCAGCGTCGACTGTTCAAACTTAGCCAGCAGGATTTTCAAAATCTTGGTAAAGCCGATGATTCCTATGACGCAGCCGCAAAAAAAGACGGCAACAGAAATCAGGTGTTCTGTTGCGGGAATGCGTCCATGGAGAAGAGCCGATGCGGTTTCTTTAACCAAACCGGACATAAACGCGTATTCGCCCAGAATCAGAAGAATGTACGAACCGCTGATTCCTGGAAGAACCATGGCGCAGATGGCAATCATGCCGCAGACAAACAGCCACGAATTAGCGTGATCCGATCCCTGCATGAACGGCTGACCTACCAGCCAAAAGGCAAAAACCGCCCCTAAAACCAGCAGCGCCCAGCTCCCGATTTTATGAAGATGAACTCTTTTAATCACCAAAACGCAGCTGGCGGCGATGAGTCCGAAAAAGACGGAAAGAGTATACATTCGCTGCTCGGAAAGCAGATAGGTCATGGAACTCAAAACTGCAACCAGCGCCGTTGCAATGCCGCAAACCAAAGGAAAAAGAAATTTAAAGTCTGTATATTCCAAAGCCTTGCGAATCCGAAACGTACACAGCATTTTGATCAGATGAAAGTCGAAATGGCTGATAGCTGTGATGAGCCGTTGGTAAATGCCGACAATAAGCGCAATCGTTCCGCCTGAAACGCCTGGCACCGCATCGGCAGATCCCATCAGCAAGCCTCTGATAAAAATGCCAATAAACGACATCTTCTTTTCCGTATCTAAAGACGAAGATTCGTTATTATCCGAATAATCGTTACAAACCGAATTTTGGAGGTCGGTATTTTCCGATGGAGTCGTCATAACTGATATTAAACTGTTGATTGTTAAGCTATAATAATAAAGTCAAGAGTCAAGAGGCAAGAGGCAGTAGTAATGATTCTCCTACTGCCTATTGTCTATTGCCTACTGCCTATAATAACTGAAATTTCAAAAAAATCAAGTAGATTTACATGGCGCCCAAATTTTCCGTACTGTTGACAGCTGTAGCCATAGCCGCGTCGGTTCCGCCGCTGTTAAGCTATCTACCGCAGACCAGCTCCCTGTTTTCGATAACCAGCCCGTCGGACGAGACGTCAGGCGTTGATCTGCCGGTTTCGCCGCAGGTTCCGTACTCAAATTCGGTAAATCAGCTCAATGAATTGACGCAGCGTCAAAACGCGGAATTAAACCGTTCGGCTAATCCCAACGAATTGCAGTGGAAAAGACCGCAGGCAAACGCAGGCAGAACGGTTCATCAAGTCGGATTCACGCCCTCTCAACAGCCGCAGCCGGCTGACTACTCGCCAGCCCAGCCGATTTATACAGATTCGTCCAGTTCAGCGGCAGAGCAGGGCCCCGTTTCCATTCTCGAATCTCCTGCGCCGTCAACGGTAGTTTATTATTCGGAAGTTCCCGGTCAGATTGTTCAGACGCAGCCTGGCGTTCAAATTGTTTCGGCCCCCATTCAGCAAAATATTGTCGTTCAACGAAATCTGACGGGGCTGGAATTCTGGTTTCGATTTGACATCACCCCTGAATGGGTAGAGCAAAACTGGGATTTTGTTACGGCTTGCGTCGGCCCGATGAATTTACAGGGGTATCGCGTTTCTCTGGTTACAGGGTCTTCCCCAGACGACCTGACAGGCGTTCTCACCTATTATTTTGACAGCCAGAAAAAACTGCAGCAGATTCAATTTCAGGGAACGACCGGGCATCTTGGACGTTTTACAACGATGCTGCGTCAACAATTTCAAATGAACAAGCGCGTTGTCAACGACCCCAGCCTGACCGTTTACGAATCGCCTGCGAGCTTTAGAAGTTACAAAAATATCATGGAAGCCCGCGCGCCGATGGTAATTAAATCAGATCAGCTTTACCATCGATTTGAAATCTATCTTCAGCTCAACCGCCCGGTTGAAAAAAACGGACTGTTCTGGTAGCATAAATTTAGGCAGTAGGGAAATCTTTACTACTGCCTACTGCCTTCTTTCTCATTCTACCGCCGCTCTGGCGATTCCCGCAGCGCCGATATAACCAGCGTCGCCGCCGAGCTCTGCGTATTCGATAACCGTATTTTCCGCCAGAACCTTGTACGCTCCTTCGTTGATGGTTTGACGAACTTTCTCTTTGAACGCGCGCCCCAACTCGGTTTCGTTCTTTCCAAACGTCATGGCTCCGCCGATGAGAATGCATTCCGGGTCAATGGTATGCATGAGGTTAATCATGCCGACGCCCAAATAGCGGGCAACGTCCATGACGATTTCCAGAGAAACCTGATCGCCCTTCGCCGCTTCGTCTCCAACGAGTTTGGCGTCAAGTTCTGCTCCCTGTTCAATCAGTTTGGCAACGGACGTCGATTTTCCGGCGGCAATGGCTTCTTTCATTCGTTTGATAACGGACGTTGCAGAGACGTACGCTTCCAGATGCCCGGCTTTTCCGCAGCCGCAGACGCGCGCGTTGGGTAAGAGGTCAACCAGCGTGTGTCCGTACTCGCCGCCGTGAGAATGTGCGCCGGAAATAATCATGTTGTTATAGATGATTCCGCAGCCCAATCCTGTTCCCAGAGTAAGCATGATCATGCTTTGGTACTCTTTGCCGGGACCGATCCAGTACTCGCCGTAGGCAGCGGCGTCGGCGTCGTTGGCAAAGACGACCGGCAGACCGCAAGCGGCAGAAACCTTGTCGCGAATCGGATAATAGTTCCACAACGGGCCGAGGTTGGCGGGAACCATCAGTCGACCGCCGGGAATGTCCATCGTGCCAGCAGACGCCAGTCCAACGGCTTTGATCTGTTCTTTAGACAGCCCCGCCTTTTGAGCGACTTCCAGAACGGCTTCGCCAATACGCGTTGCCGCCTGTTCCGGACCTTCGGAAACGCGAGTCGGAATGCTCAAACGAGCAATGGTCTGACCGTTGTCGTCAACAACGCCGAATTTGGTATTGGTTCCCCCTAAATCGATACCGACAAAAAAGGGGGCTTTCGCCTGTTCAAGACTAACGCAATTATTCGAATCTGACATGGTTATATTGTAGTTGTAAGTTGTTAGTGCATAGTGCATAGTGCGTAGTGCATAGTGAGAGGAGCGCTTGCGTCCTATGCACTAAGTACTATGCACTAATTACTAATTATAAATATACCGACTTTGGACTTCTTTGCAAGAGGGGGGCGTACGGCGAGGCGCCGCTCCCAATCCGCGCTGCCGCGGTGCGAAGGCGCACTCCCAATCCGCGCTGCCGCGCGCTTGCCAAAAATCGCTCCCGTTGGTTGCTTGCGTCTGGGAGTGCGGCGCCCCTAGGCGCCGCCTTGTCCAATGACCTGTCAAAAAACTGAGACGCAGCTAATCCCCTTCCGGGTCGCGGACGAAGTCCGCCGAAGAAATCTCACGCCAAGTTCGCGAAGTTCGCAAAGTTTTAATTGGCGTTACGCTTGCGGTGGAAGCCTCCAAAAATCTGAGATCGTGGAAAGCCCTTCCGTCCCACTGGTTCGCGGGTGTCTTCGCCCGCCGAAGTTTCTTTGTCCCGCTAACAATCTTTGACGCGGTCAACCCCCTTTCTGGGTCGCGGACTTTAGTCCGCTAAAGTCCCGACAGGGACGACATCTCTATAACCGGCGGTTTCAACCGCCGGCAGGAGACCGCAACAAAGAAAAAATCGACAAATACTTTTTTTCTTCCCCCCGCGCCGTTAGCGCGGAGGGAAGAAAAAGGGGCTGACTCGATTAGGAAGGAGAGTAGAGAGTTACGCCGTCCGTAGACTAAAGTCGACGGTTATAGAAATGGCGTCCTTCCAGGATGCAGTTTTGCTGCTCGTCTTATATAACTTCGCAAGAATATTTTGGGTACGCCTATCATATAAGTCCCCTTTTCCGCCTCCTTGAATAATCACAAAATTCTGGTACAATCAAGACTATAATAATTAATATAAAATCAATTATAAGCGAGTAATACGATATAATGGAACAGAAATACTACGATCGCGCCAAGCAGGCTCGAGCTAAACTGATGGAACTGCGGGCGTCTTTGGACTGCGAGGGCAGAGCCGCTCGCGCCAGGGAAATCGAAACCCTCATGAGTCAGCCCGGATTCTGGGACGATCAGGAGAAGGCGCAGTCGCTTATGGACGAACTCAAAGCGACGAAGGGCGTTATCAAGCCGTTTGACGAGGCTCTTGCTGCCTGTGACGACATGGACGCCATTATGGAAATCGCCGAAGAGGACGAGTCCTGTTTTGACGAAGCCGTCGCGGAAATCGACAAGCTGGAAAAGACGCTCGAAGAGCTGAGCGTGAAATCGCTCCTGTCCGGCCCTGTCGACAACAACGCGGCTATCATGTCCATTCAGGCGCGCGACGGCGGCACCGACGCCAACGATTGGGCGGAAATGCTCTTAAGAATGTACATCAACTGGGCGGAAATGAACTCCTATAAAGTCGAGATCATCGACCGGCAGGACAACGAGGAGGCGGGCATCAACAGCGCGTCGATTATCATTCGCGGTCCGTTCGCCTTCGGATACCTCAAGGGAGAAACCGGAACGCACCGGCTGGTTCGAATCAGTCCGTACAACGCAGAAGGAAAGCGGCAAACCAGCTTCGCGTCCGTAGACGTCATGCCGGACATCGCCGATTCCGTTAAAATCGACATCAAAGAGGAAGACGTCCGGGAAGACGTGTTCCGGTCGTCCGGCGCCGGCGGTCAGCACGTTAATAAAACGTCGTCCGCCATTCGTCTGACCCATATCCCGACGGGCATCGTCGTCCAGTGCCAGAACGAACGTTCTCAGCACAAAAACCGCGCCACCGCCTGGAAGATGCTTCGAGCGAAAATGGCGCAAATCGAAGAAGACAAACGCGAGGAAATGGCTTACGAGCATTACCAATCCAAGGCGAAAGTCGGGTTCGGCAGCCAGATTCGCAACTACTTCCTTCATCCAGACCAGAGAGTCAAAGACGTCCGAACCGGATACTACGTCGGCAACTTCCACTCGGTTCTCGACGGCAACATTCAGGGCTTTTTAGACGCCTATCTGGAATGGCTCGCCGGAAAGGACGTCAATTATTCCTCAGCGGACGAGGAGTGAGGCAATAGGGAGTAGGGAGTAGAGTACTTAGTGCATAGTACTTAGTGCATAGTACGCAAAGCGCTCATCTTACTACGCACTATGCACTATGCACTACGCACTTTCATCTCTTACGGCGTTACAAGATACAACACTTTCGTCGACAGCTTGAGTTTATACGTCGTACCTTCGGGCGCAGGAACGGTTACCGTCTTGCCGAGATAATCGCAGGCGGATTCGACGCGGGCAGAGAGCGTTACAGTTTGCATTACTTCCCAGGCTTCGGCAACATGTGCATGGTCGCTGCCGGAAACAGAAGAGTTTGTGCCGTCGTTGTTAAGGTGCCACTGGTTTTCAAAAAGCGGATCATTCGGAATGTAAGCCCTTTTTTGAAGATTGATGAAAAAATCGGGTTCAGCCTGCGGCGCGATTTTTGAATCGACAAGGGTCGCAGCTTTTTTTATCGGGTTTTCCTCGACTGAAAC
>JAFZAL010000189.1 GCA_017557195.1 Thermoguttaceae bacterium
AAGTCGGAGCTGGAAGAGATTCTGCGTCAGCTGCGAGAGGAAGAAGAGAAGCGCAAGCTGGCTCAGCTGGAAGTCCGGTTTAAGAAGATGCTGGAACTGCAGAAGTCGATTTACGATTCGACGCTCCGTCTGGACGAAAGGCTCAAAAAGAACGACGGGAAAGACACTGACGGGGCTTTGTCGGTGGAGTCGGTTCGTCTTTCCGGGCGCGAAAACGACGTCTATATGGAAGGAACCAAGGCGCTGCTCTTGTTACAGGAAGATGGAACGGCGGTCGCCATGACCGAGGCGTTAGCCAGCGCCGTCGAGGACATTGAGGGCGTAATCGAACTGTTTAACAAGGCGAACGTCGGGGTAAGCAATCAAACGCGTCAGGAAAACATTATCGCGACGCTGGAAGAACTCCTCGAGGCGGTCAAGCGCGAGCTGAAAGACATGGAGGACAAGGAACAGCAAAACCAGGACGGGGAATCGCCCGGCGGCGAGATGATGGAAGCCTTGGTCGACCAGCTGGCGGAACTGAAAATGATTCGCTCCATGCAAATGAGAATCAATAAAACGACTCAGCGATGCCAAAAGCTCATTACCGGCGCCGCTGCGGAAGACCCGGAAGTTATCAACGTACTGAATGAACTGTCCGTCCGCGAAGAACGGCTGCGGCAGATTCTTCACGATATTAGTATTGGAAAGAACAAGTAAGTACTTAGTGCTTAGTGCCTAGTGCTTAGTGCTTAGTATTTAGTGCTTAACGCTTAGCGCTTAGGATTAAAGGCGCAAAGCGCCTCACTATGCACTATGCACTAAGCACTATGCACTCCCACTCCCACTCGCAACTTAAAATTATGAAACGCTTATATACAATCGCCGTATTACTCGCCACCCTCTCCGGGTTCGCCTTTGCGGACGCCTTGGATGTGAACAATCTGCCTCCTATCCGCCCTGCTCTGTCGGAGGTGTTCGGTCCGTACGAACAGTGGCTGGCGGGGCTGAAAGTCTCTCCGGAAGTTCAGAACACCGTCAACCAGTATCGTCAGCAGGTAACGCTGGAAATGGACGAGGGGGAGGAGCTGGAAGTTTTGACGTCGATGGTAATTGCCGCCGACCCGCGGTACGCGCCGCTGTTTGAGGAAAAAGTCCTGTCGGAACGCGTCTATCCGATGGCGGATTTGACGGCTCTGACCAAGGCGGAGGGGACGCCGGAATGGCTTGTCAACGTCATGAACCTGCAGGCGGCTCGCCGGTTAGCCAACAACGGCTTGTATGACGACGCAGCGGAACTGCTTAAGGATTTGAACCCGGAAAAATCGCCCTGTCCGGCAACGCTGCTGTTCTATCAGGGTCTGGTGAAGTACCAGTCGTTAGACCAGGAAGCGGCGATTCCGATTCTCAAGCGTCTGGTCGACATGAACGAGAGTCCCACTCGATATCGGGAACTGGCGCAGCGGATGATTCTGGACTTGGAAAACCTGAAACCAAAATCTCTGGATCATATTTCCCGCCGTATGGGCGACGTTGCTGGGCGGCTGGACTCTGGCCGCGCCAACGAGAAAACCGTCGAGATTGAAGACGGCATCGTCAAAGACCTGGACGAGCAGATTAAAAAGCTGGAAGAAGAGCTTGAGAAGATGATGCAGAAACAGCAGTCTCCCAGTTCCCAGCCCAAGCCGCCGCAGGGCGAAATGGCGCCCAGCCGCGTGGCAGGCAAAGGACGCGTCGACCGGAAAGACGTCGGCAACGGTTCCGGCTGGGGCGACTTGCCGGAAAAGGAACGTGAGAAAGACCTCCAGCAAATTCAGGAGAACTTCCCGCCCCATTACCGTGACATCATTGAACAGTACTTTAAACGAATGAGTGAGACGGAGAATTGAGGTAGGAGTGCTTAGTGGGTAGTGCATAGTGCATAGTGAGGCGCTTTGCGCCTTAAATCCTAGGCACTAAGCACTAGGCACTAGGCACTAACAAGAAATAGTAGCTATGAAAAGATACATCCTTTTAGTTTTATCGTTGACGTTTATGTCGCTCGCGGCGCAGGCGGCGGACTATCAGTTTACTCTTAAAGACGGAACGAATGTAACAGGCGTTCCGCAGAGTTTGTCGGCGGAATCTGTAACGGTTCAAAGCGCCGGAGAGTCGAAAACGCTGGCTCTGTCGGACGTCGCGTCGATTGCCGTTTCCGGCGAGGCGGCTGACAATGACGAGACGAGAATTCAGGTGGAACTGTCCGACGGGTCGACGCTGATGGTAAAAGACGTCCTGCTTTCAGACGGTCAGGCTACGCTGGATTTCGACGGCGCGAAAGTAACGATTCCGGAATCGCAGGTTGTCAGCGTTCGATTCAATTCTGACAAGGCAATGGACGACCAATGGTCGGAGATGGTCAAAACGGAAACACGGGACGATTTGCTCATCGTCGAAAAGGACGGCAAGCTGCGATACCATCGCGGGCATATCGAGGGGATTACCTCCGAGAAAGTCCCGTTTGTTCTGGACGGGTCGTCGCTGCCGGTGTCTCGCGCCAAGGCGTTTGGCGTTCGGCTCGTCCGGGCGTTTGCCGCGCCGACGGGGGCGGAGATGGCTGTCGGGAAAACGCCGGTCGGGTCTGCGTGGTCGATTGCGTCTTTGGATGTAACAGACGGAACGCTCAGCGCCGTTTCCCGACTGGGTCAGAAAATCGCCGTCGGGTCAGGCGCGAACGAAATCCGTTCGATAACCTTTTCCGTCGAGCCGGAGTTTTATCTCAGCGACATGAAGCTGGAATCGTGGACGTGGTCGCCGTTTGTGTCTGCGCCGGGCATGCCGGAATCCATGCTGCGTCAGTTCAATCAGCCGCACTTCAACGAAGGAATCGACGGCGCGACGCTGTCAACAAACGGACAGACGTTCTCCAAGGGCGTTTGCGTTCGCAGCAAAACGGACATGACGTTTCGTCTGTCACAGAATTTTTCCCGCTTGACGGCGCAGATGGGCATCGAGGATTCCGTTCGCCCGAAGGGGTCGGTGGAGGTGGAAATATTCGCCGACGACCAGTCCGTATTCAAAGCGACGGTTTCCGGGCAAGACTCGATTAAGGAGCTGGACGTTCCGCTGACGGGCGCGAAACGGGTTCGCGTTGTTGTCGATTTTGGCGCTGGCGCGTCTGTCGGAGACGTTTTGATTATCGGGGCGCCCCGACTGTGGGAGTAACAGCGAGTTTTTGGTAATGCGCGAAAACCTGAAAAACATTTTGCACGTTCGCGTTGTGAGCGGGTCTGGCGGCGGGCCGGAAAAGACGATAATCAATTCTCCCCGGTTTTTGATTCCGTGGGGATACAATTGTTTATGCGCCTATATGCGTCCGCCAAAAGACGCCGGGTTTGAGGTTTTGCGTCAGCGAGCCGAGGCGGCGGGCTGTCCGCTGGTCGACATCGAAGACCGCGGCGCGACTGACTTTTCCATCGTGAAAAAACTGCTCAAACTCTGCCGGGAAAACGACGTCCAAATCTGGCATGGACACGACTACAAGTCCAACGCCATCGGGCTGCTTCTGCGCCGGTTTCATAAAATGAAACTTGTTACAACGGTTCACGGCTGGGTGCATCACACGTCCAAAACGCCGCTGTACTATGCGATCGACCGCTTTTGCCTCAAGCGTTACGACAAGGTGATTTGCGTCAGCGACGATTTATTTGAGCAGTGCCGGAAAATCGGCGTGCGTCCGGAACGTCTGACGCTGATTGAAAACGCGATTGATACGGATATGTTCCAACGCTGCTCTGTCCCGTCGGACGGGCTGGTCAGAATCGGGGCTGTCGGGCGGCTGGAAGAGGAAAAGGGGTTCGCTCCGCTGATTGAAACGGTCGCCGAGATTTACAAAACTCATCCGGAAATCCGACTGACGATTTACGGCGAGGGGTCGCTCAAGGGAGAGTTGGAATCGCTTGCCAAGCGGCTGGGCGTAGACAACGTCGTTTCCCTGCCGGGGTTTGAACGGGACTTGATCAAGCTGTATTCCAGTTTGGATATTTTCGTTCTCAACTCGATTCGGGAAGGACTGCCTAACGTCTGTCTGGAAGCGATGTCGATGGGCGCGGCAATGACGGCGACGGCGGTTGCCGGGGTCCCGAAACTTGTAACAGACGGCGTCGACGGGCTGATTATTCCGATGTCCGACAAGGCGGCTCTGCAGTCCGCGCTGACGAAACTGATTGAGTCGCCCGAACTGCGCCGAACGCTGGCAGCCAACGCCAGAAAAACCGTCGAAGAGCGGTTCAGCTTTGATAAACGAATGGAAAAGATGAGAGCGTTATACGACTCTTTGGAAGAATGAACGTAAGCGTAATTTCAAAACGTGACGAATTGCCCTCAGCCGCCCAGCGGTTCAGAGCGTTTCTGCTCCAAAAGGGAGAAACGGCTCTGGCGTACGATCCCGGCTGGCTTTTCGCGCTGTCGGACGGATTGGGGCATACGCCGTATTTGCTCGAGGCGCGTGACGATTCCGGCGCTGCCGTCGGCTGGCTTCCGCTGGGATACGTTCATTCGCTGCTTTTCGGTCGGTTTCTGGTCAGCATGCCGTACTTGAACGTCGGCGGAGTTCAAACGGATTTCCCCGAGGCGGCTGTTACATTGATTGATTCCGCCTGCGCGTTAGCCGACCGGCTCAAGGTCAAGTTTTTGGAACTGCGCGGCGAGCGGGAATACGCTCATCCCAAATTGACGTTTACCCGGACGGAAAAGGTTCACATGCGCCTGGCTCTGCCGGAAACGGAAGACGAGCTGTGGAAGTCAATCGGCTGCAAGGCGAGAAACCAGATTCGCAAAGGCGAAAAGGCGAACCTGACCGTTCAGTGGGGCGACTCCGACCAGCTCATTTCCGACTTTTACGAGATATTCGCCGTCAATATGCGCGATTTGGGAACGCCGGTGTATTCCGTCAACCTGTTCAAACAGATTCGCAACGCGTTCAACCGTCCAGAAGACCGTGACGCGTTTTTTGACGCCGCCGCCCTGCCTTACTCCGCCCGGCAAAGCGTTCAGTTTGCGGTCGTCTACAGCCCAACAGGCGAACCCGCCGCAGGAGGAATGCTGACGTTCGGAACGCCCGGCGCTGGTTCCCGACTGACCGTGGAAGTTCCCAGCGCGTCGTGCAAACGCAAGTTCAATGCGGACTGCGCCAATATGTTCCTCTACTGGCAATTATTGAAAAAATCGATAGAATATAAACAGACGACGTTCGATTTCGGACGCTCGACTGTCGAATCGCCCACGTACAAGTTCAAAGCGCAATGGGGCGCCAAGCCGTTCCCGTCGTTTTGGCAGTATTACCTCCGGGGAACCGACCCGGACTGCATGCGCCCGGACAAGGGCGGCTACGGGTTAGCCGTTCGCGTCTGGCAGAAACTCCCCGTTTGGCTGACGCGGCTTATCGGCCCCGGCATCGTTAAAGGAATACCCTGATTTCCAATTCCAACTCCCTAACCCCAACCCCCTACTCCCATGATTTGTGTAACAGTATCTCGACCTCGCCACCGGTTTATGCTGGCGGAATGTAAAGGCATGAAAGAACGCGGCGCCGATTTGATCGAGCTTCGGTTGGACGCTCTTCAGACGGTTCCTGACGTCAAATTGCTGCTCAAAGACCGCCCGTGTCCGATTATGATCACCTGTCGCCGCGAAGAAGACGGAGGACGGAGCAAGCGTTCCGAAGCGGACCGTCTGATTCTGCTCCGCACCGCTATTTTTGAGGGCGCGGATTACGTCGATTTGGAATACGACGTTGCCGCCAGAGTCCCGCGATTCGGCAAGACGAAACGGGTTGTTTCGTATCACAATTTTGAAAATACGCCGAATAATATTGAAGCGATTCTCCAACACATGGCAACGCTGGACGCGGACGTTTTGAAAATCTGCACGACGGCAAACAGCCAGTCGGATAACGTTCGGGTTCTGAACCTCATTGGGAAGACGTCTATTCCGACTATTGCTTTTTGCATGGGGCCGTATGGAGCGCCGTCGCGAATTCTGTGCGGAGCGTACGGCGCGCCGTGGACGTACGCCAGCGCGGACGCCGATTCTGCCGCCGCGCCGGGTCAGATTTCCTTTGACCAGCTCAAGAATATGTATCAGTACGACTTCATTAAAAAGACGACGCCGGTCTTTGGCGTTATCGCAAATCCCGTCGCCCACAGTATGTCGCCGCTGATTCATAACTCTGCGTACGTCGATCAGGAAGTGGATGCCGTCTATTTGCCGTTTTTGGTAGACCCTGACCAGTTGGAAACGTTTCTCAAACAGGACGCCCCGGCTCTTAACGTCAAGGGACTGTCTGTTACAATTCCGCATAAAGTAAACGTTATTCGACATCTGAACTTCGCCGACCCGGCGGTTTTGAAAATCGGCGCGTGCAACACGATTGTCTGGAAAGACGGAAAACGATACGGATACAATACAGACTATAATGCCGCCATGGACGCCATTTCCGGCATTTTCGGCTGGAAGGAGCCGCTGCCAATCGCTATTACAAAAGACGGGAAGTTGGACAAATGTAAAGAGCAGCCCATGGCTGGCAAAGTCGCCCTGATTTTGGGCGCAGGCGGCGTCGCCAAAGCCGTTGCAACCGGTCTGCGCTTGCGCGGCTCCGATCTGGTTATTACCGACATCGACGCCCCACGCGCTGAAGAACTTGCTGCAAAGCTGGGCGGCAAGGCTGTTGCATGGGATAAACGGGCGGAAGTCGACTACGACCTGATTGTCAACTGCACGCCGGTGGGAATGTATCCCAAATCGAACGTCTCCCCCTTTGACCCGGAAAAGATGAACGCGTTTTCCACCTCAAAACCGCTGGGCGCGTTCGATTGCGTTTACAATCCGGAAGACACCCTGTTTTTGAAATCCGCTCGAAAAAAGAACTGGAAAACCGCGTCCGGCCTGGACATGTTCGCCCATCAGGCGGAATTGCAGTATCGGCTTTTCCTCAATCAGCCCGCCCCGGTGGATGTCATGAAAGACGCCGTCCGCAAGGCAACGGAGCAGTCGCGCTGGTAATATCAAACAATCCACTTATCAAACAATTTGATTCAGGAACGAATCCATGAGTATTAAACATATTGTTACAGTATGCGGTTTATCGTTTGTCAGTCTCGTTTTGTGCGGCTGTCCGGGAACGAGCGTCGATACGTCCGATTTTGAATCGGCGACGAATTCGGCGGAATCGACTGACCAGCGCAAAACGGAGCGTCTGTTCGACAGCGCTATTGAAGCGCTCAACCGTCTGGAACTGGATTCCAGCGGGGAAAGCGGGGATCGTGTAACAGGACGATTAAACGAATGGATTAAAACGACTCCTGAACTCAAGGACTGGGCGCCAGACCCCATGACGCCGGACTGGCAAAAAAATGTCCAGAAGAATCTGCCGTTTATTAATCACGTTGCTCAGCAGGTTCAGTTTGCTCGTCAGGACGTTTCTCAGACGTACGACAAATGCTATCGTCTGGTTCAATTGCAGCAGGATTTAAACGCTCTGATTCATAATCAGCAAGCAGGCGCGACTGACCAGAACACTCTGGATAAAATAGCGAAAATTCAGGAAGAGGGAGACAAGATTAACGCGGAGCTGGAAAAATACCAAACGCCTGAAAGCGTCAAAAAGCTCCTGGAATATCTGCCTAAAATTCGCCTGTTTTTGGCGGATGAATCCGTTCCTGATTTCGATTCTATGAACTTGGAAGCGTTTGACGCTTTTGCCAAATTTGTCAGCGCGCTTGACGAGGACGGATTGAAATTCTATGTCAATGTTCCTTCTAACGAAACGCTTGGGCTTCTGGACTACATTTCCTCCTGGCTGAAAGGCATAGCCGGCGACTTCGCCTTGGAAGATCTGGCGTTTCCGGAATCGGATATCAATTATTTGGAGGAATCGATTTGGCTTCGCGACGCCTCGGAATGGGCGCAGGGAACGTCGGCTGACGATTTGTCACGCGTTATGTCGCTGTTTGACTGGACGATGAAAAACATCGCGCTGGAAACGATTACTGAAGGAAAATGGGAAGAAGGTCCGTCCTGCCGTCCGCTTTGGAAGGTTCTCCTTACCGGTCAGGGAACGGTGGAAGAACGCGCCTGGGTCTTCGCTCGATTGGCGGAACATCAAGGGCTGGACGTCGCTCTGGTTCGAGTTCCGGTATCTGAAAAACCAATCCCCCCTGCCCCGGCGGAATCGACCGCCCCAGCAGAAGCAACCGCTCCGGTAGAAGAACAGCCTGCCGCTCCGGCGGAAGAAACGGTTCCAAAGAACGAGGAAGAAAAGAACGAGGAGAACGCTGTTACAGAAGAAAAGACAGAGGAGAATAACGTCGAGGAAAAGGCGGAAGAAAAGACTGAAGAAAAGCCGATAGAGTCCGATTCGTCCAGCGACGAAACGGAGTCTGAAACGCCTGCTTCAGAACAGACTGTAACGGAGGAGAAAACTGAAAATCCCGCTCCGGAACAGGAAGAAATTGAAGAAGTCGTAGAAGAACCGAAAGCCCCGGAAGAGATGGCGTTCCCCGACTTGGATAAAATTGCCCCTCAAACGCCTGATAAAGACGAAGCGCAAAATCCAGCTGTAGATTTGCCGGAATTGCCGGATGTTGTCCCACCGGAGCGTCTGCTTGTTGCGTGGATTGACGAGGACAAGCTCTATTTCTTTGACCCGGAATATGGTCTGCCGATTCCCGCGCCGAACGGCGTTACGCTTTCGTTGGACGCTCAGGACAAGGGTTTGAAAATCATGCCTGCGACTCTGGAACAGATTCTGGCTGACGAGTCGGTTTTGAATAAAATGTCATTTACGGATTCCAACTCCAAGGAACGAAAATACTATTTAAAGCCGGAAGATTTCAAAAACGCAGAGTATTATTTGCCGGTGAATCCGACGTCGCTGTCGAAACGAATGTGGATTTTACAATCGCGTCTGACTGGGGAGCAGAAAATGCGCTTGACGTCGTCTCCGTCCGAGATAAAATCGCGGTTGGAAAAACTCGTTCCGGGCGCGTCTGTTACGTTATGGCAGCATTCGTACGCCGTTCCGATGTTCTGCCCAATTCGGGCGTGTTCCTTAAATATTCTTGACGCGGTTGTCAATTTCCCGTTTTCCGGCGGCTCCAAGCCTTTGCTCCGGGCGCGAATTACGCACTTAAAGGGAACGCTCGCCCCGCAAAACGAGGATGACGACTGCGCCGTTACATGGTATCAGCGCAGTCGAATATCAAAAAACAGAATTGCTCTGCTTGCCAATTCCAAAGGGAAGGACGAGATTCAGTTCTTCGTTTTTGCAAATCAGTATGCGACCTATTGGCTGGGGCTTCTTTCAGACGCCTTAGACAACCATGAGGCGGCGGAAGAGTATTTCAATCTGATTATCCATGACAAAAACACGTCTGACTGGATGGCTCCTGCCATGTACAATATCGGCCGCGTTGAAGAAGAAACGGGTCAGTTTGACAAGGCAATCGACAGCTACCAGACGTCAGACAGAGAAAGCCGATTGTATATCGGCGCCGCGTTACGAGCGCAATGGCTTAAGGAGCTTAAATAAGATTTTACATGAGCGTGACATTTCGGGGAGTGCGGCGCCCATAGGCGCCGCCTTGTCCAATGACTTGCTCATAATCTTCGTTTTGCCGATTTTCAGACGGCGAATTGACCTTCTTTTACTTAAACGATTCTAATGCGTCGAAGTCGAGCGTGGCGAAGTAGTCGTCCAGCGTTTCCGCCCGGCGAATGGGAACGATTGATCCGTCTTCTCTGAGCAGGAGTTCCGCCGATCGCAGTTTGCCGTTGTACTGGAATCCCATGGAATGTCCGTGTGCGCCGGCGTCGTGAATGACAACCAGGTCGCCCGGCTCCAGCATCGGCAGTTGGCGGTCGATGGCGAACTTGTCGTTGTTTTCGCACAGAGATCCGGTTACATCGTACGTTTCGGTACAAGGCAAATCGTCTTTGCCGGGAACGGTGATGTGATGGTACGCGCCGTAAAGCGCCGGACGCATCAGGTTCGCCATGCAGGCGTCCAGCCCAACGTATTTTTTATACGTGTCTTTAATATGCAGAACTCTCGACACCAGCCAGCCGTACGGCCCGGTAATCATGCGTCCGCATTCCATATAGATTTTCAAATTGGCGTTGGGCGTTGACCCAAGCTTGGATTTATAGATTTCCTCAATTCCCTTTCCGACCAGTTCCAGGTCGACAGCCGTCTGATCCGGTCGGTACGGAATTCCAATTCCGCCGCCAATGTTGACGAACTCAAAGACGATTCCCAGCTTGGCGGTCAGCTCGTTAATCAGGTCGAACATGATGTCCGCCGTATCGATAAAATACTGCGGGTTCAACTCGTTAGACGCGACCATCGTATGAATTCCAAACCGCTTGACGCCTTTGTCAAGCAGATACTTGTACCCGTCAAAGAGCTGCTGACGGGTAAACCCGTACTTGGCTTCTTCGGGTTTTCCGATAATCGAATTTCCGCCTTTGAGCGGACCGGGATTGTACCGGAAACAGACCAGCTCCGGCAATCCGGCGTTTTGTTCCAGAAACGGAATATGGGAGACGTCGTCCAGATTGACAATCGCGCCGAGCTGGTTGGCTTTGACGAACTCGGACGCCGGGGTGTCGTTTGACGTGAACATGATCTTGTCGCCCGGCAGCCCAACGCGCTGTGACAGAACCAACTCTGCCATCGATGAGCAGTCTGCGCCGAACCCTTCCTCTTTGAGAATCTTCATCAAAAACGGGTTGGGCGCCGCCTTAACGGCGAAGAATTCCTGAAATCCGGGATTCCACGCAAACGCCTTGTTAAGACGCCGCGCGTTGAGACGAATCGCCTTTTCGTCGTAAATATGAAACGGCGTCGGATACGTCTGGATGATTTCTTCCAGCTGCTGTTTGGAAAGAGGGAAAGGGTTCATAAAAGTTAGGAATGTAGATTGAGGAGTTGAATAGCAGTGAAAAGTTTTAAGTGGTAAGTGGTAAGGGCGCTAACGCTGCTCATACTTACCACTTACCACTATCTACTGACCACTTACTAATTGAACCTACGCTCTTGAGGAATATTCTCCCGTGCGGGTGTCGACTTTAATCAATTCGCCTTCTTCGAGGTATTCGGGAACCATGACCTCAAATCCGGTTTCGACGGTAGCGGGCTTGGCGCGAGAGGTGGCAGAGTTGCCGCGAACGCCGGGATCGCACTTGATAACCTTCAGAACGACGGACGCCGGCAGCGTCAGACCAATCGGTTCGTCGTTGTAGAACATCATCTGCATGCCTTCGAGGGACTCGGTGATGTAGTTTTTGTCGTCGCCGACGTCTTCCGGGGTCAGGTCGTACATTTCGTAGGTTTCAGCGTCCATGAAATGCCACGCTGTCGGTTCGGAATAGCTGAACGTAACGTTGCGGCGTTTGAAGTCGGCTTCTTCGAGGTTGTCCGTTCCCTTGAAGGTGAAATCGACTTTGTTTTTGGTAACCAGGTTTCGAGCGCGGAACTTGTACAGGGTCGTTGCGCCGCGCGCAGACGGGGTTTGCACTGTAATGTTTTCGATCATGCACGGAGCGCCGTTGTAATTGAGAATCGTTCCTCGTTTGAAGTCTTTGGCTAACATGGTATTTGCGTGTAGTTTTTCGTTGTGTAAACAGATAATCTGAACGCAAACCGACTCGCGTTCTTTATTTATAGTAGTATAGCGCTTTCTAAAGATATTTCAAGCCCCCGACAGAGTTCCCGCTTGCGGCGGAAGCCTCCAAATACCTTTAGAACGTGGAAAGAACGCTTGTCCCGCTGGTTCGCGGGCGTCTTCGCCCGCCGAAGAAATTTTTACCACAAAGAACACAAAGAACACAAAGAAATCTTTAAAACTTTGCGGACTTCGCGAACTAGAGCGTGAGGCTTCTTTGGCGACTGAGACAGCCGCGATCCAGCAGGTCGAAGTTTTTTGGCTGCGTCGCAGGTTGACAGCGGGGAGTAGAAAAATTCTCTATTCCAGTTATAATAATACTCGAAAGGAAACGAAACTATGAATTTTTATCGATATCAGTTATTCGTGTTATTTCTGCTGATTTTGACGGCGATAGCGAGGGGTGAAGAGCGTCTGGATCGGGGCGTGGTTGCGATTCAGACTCCGCAGGGCGTCTTTACGTCGTGGCGGGTTCTGCCAAACGACGCGGACGACGCGGTCTATACGCTCTTGCGGGATGGGAAGCCGATTGCGAAACTTGACGCTTCAACCGGGTCGAACTATCTCGATCGGGACGGGGCGGCGGATTCCGTCTATGCGGTGGAATACAACGGCGATGTCAGCCCGGCGGCGACGGTTTGGAAAGACGGTTTTTTGACCCTGACGCTGGACGTTCCCGACGAGCAGACCATGCCGGACGGGTCAAAGTGTCAGTATACGCCCAACGACATGAGCTGCGGCGACCTCGACGGCGACGGGCGTTATGACCTTATCGTGAAATGGTCGCCGTCCAACGCCAAAGACAACGCTCAAAGCGGGTATACCGGCACAACCTTTATCGACGCCTATACGCTGGACGGAAAGAAGCTCTGGCGCGTCAACCTGGGCGTCAATATCCGATCCGGCTCGCATTACACGCCGTATCTGGTTTACGATTTTGACGAGGACGGCAAGGCGGAACTGATCTGTAAAACCGCAGACGGGACGGTCGACGGTCAGGGACGCGTTATCGGCGACGCCAAAGCGGACTATCGAAACAAAGACGGTCGCGTTCTGGACGGTCTGGAGTTTCTAACCGTCTTTAACGGCGAGACCGGCGCTACTGTCTGTACGATTGACTACCCTGTCCCGCGAACGGTTCGGAAGTTGGATCGATTCGCCGCCAACGGCTGGGGCGACAACTACGGAAACCGCTGTGACAGATTCCTCGCCTGCGCCGCCTGCTTAGATGGGAAAAGTACCTCTGCCGTCTTCTGTCGTGGGTACTATACGGCGGCGTACGTCATGGCTCTCGACTTCGACGGAACGAACCTCAAACTGCGCTGGCTTCATAAAAGCGAAACGCCGGGCGAAGGGCTTTACGGAGAGGGAAATCATAACCTGGCTGTCGGCGACCTGGACGGGGACGGGAAAGACGAAATCGTCTACGGCGCCGCCGCTCTGGACGACGACGGGACAGTACTGTATCGAACCGGACTGGGACACGGCGACGCGCTGCATCTGTTTGCAAGTACAATGCCGCAAGATGACGAAGCTCCGCAGCCCGCTCACGTTGAACATTCTCGCAACTCGCAACTCACAACTCGCAACTCACTCTACGTCTTTGACGTTCACGAAAGCAAAGCCGCCGAGTACGGCATGGAAGTCCGGTCGGCGGACGGGAAGATTCTTTGGGGCGTTCACGCCGGTTTTGACGTCGGGCGCGGCTTGGCGGCTGACGTCGACGCGGACAATCCCGGGTACGAGGTCTGGTCTTACGCGGCGGACGGTCTGTGGTCTTTGGACGGCAAGAAGATTTCCGACCGCCGCCCGTCACAGAATTTCCGCATCTACTGGGATGGCGACCTTCAGGACGAGCTGTTCGACCGCGGAAATATCGACTCCTGGAAGAACGGCAGACTGGCGACGTTCTGGAAAATCAACCATTCCAAAGCGATTAACGGCACGAAGGCGAACCCGAATCTCCAAGCGGATCTGCTGGGCGACTGGCGGGAAGAAGTCATCCTGTACAACGCTGAAAATCCCGCTCAGATTACTATCTTTTCAACGACGATTCCGACTCCGTACCGCGTCAACTGCCTCATGACCGACCACGTCTACCGCATGTCGATTGTCTGGCAAAACGTCGGATACAATCAGCCGCCGCACCTGGGAAGATATTTGCCGAAAATGGTACGGAATAGGAATTAATGCGTAATGCGTAATTCGTAATGCGTAATTACGCAAAGCGCTGATCGTTGGGTGAGCTGGGGTCAGTCCGCACACAGATTTTACGGATTAAACGGATATTCGCCGATTGGCGGCGAGGCGCCGCTCCCAATCCGCGCTGCCGCGCGCCTGCCGATACTCGCTCCCGTTGGTCGCTTATATTTCCCTTACTAAAGTTTTTTGGAAAGGGGAGTTTGAGGGGAAGAACCTTTTTTTCAAAAAAGGTTTTCCCCTCTTAATTAAACTTGAAAAAACTTCCCTAAAAGGGAGCCAGCTTGCTGGCGACCTAAAGTTTTTTCAAGCGAGCGATAGCTCGCCAAAAAATATTAGCCGCAAAGGACGCAAAGAAATGGAAAACGAACACAACTCTGACGAAAGCAAAAAACTGAACTCTTTCATGTCGACAGTTTCCGATTTTTTCGATAGTCTGGAAACGTGCATTGAAAACAAAGACGGAAATCTCAAAAGTTATTCCAAAGAGATTCAAAAGATTGACGCGCTACTGGCGCGGTATCCACAGTCGTCTTTTCTGGAATCATGGAGGCGCGTTTTTGAAAGCTATAAATTCTGTTACGAGGATTCGTCTTTAGACATCCCGAATTGTTACATTTCAATATTGGAAAAGGATCCGTTCTGCGTTAACGCCTATGAAGAACTGGCGGTTTACTATTACATAAACGACAACTATCCGTTGGCGGCAAAGCTGTTTCGAACAGCTTTGCAACTGGAGCCTTTCAGAGAGAGTTTGCACGTTGGATTATGCCGGGTTCTGCTGGAACAGGGATTAAAAAAACAGTTTACAGAAGAACAACGCTACAGTATTGAACTGTTTACTGAGGTTGTTGGCAAATTGCGCGATTTAGAAAACGAGGAAGAATGAAATAATTAAACGGGCGAAGACGCCCGCGAACCAGCGGGTCTGAGAGACTTTTCACGTTCAAAAGTTTTTTGGAGGCTTCCGCCGCAAGCGTTTACCAGTTGATAACTTTGCGCTCTTTGCGAACTTTGCGTGAGCTTTTCCGGGGGCTTACGCACCCCGGCTCGCCAAAATCCGTGTACGAGTTGAGCGAGAGTAAACGCGGGGGTTATTCCCCTATCGGCAAAACGAACCGGTAAAACAGCAGCCGGCAGTCGTCGGACGGCTGAGAGCTTGAGGCGTCGGCGCCGTTTTGTGTAACGTTCAGCCGGACGGTCTTTTCCGCTTGCGCCGGGCTGACTTTGCACAGCAAGACCGCGCGGCGGAGATGGATCAGAGAGCTGAAATCGGTCGGCGACTGGTATTCGGAATCGAGTTTGGCGTACGACGCGCCCCCGGACGTCTTATAGAACAGCATGGCGCGAAGCGGCTCTTCCGGGTTGAGGCTGATCGGGTTGTACGGAATCGTATCGTTGGAATACTTGACTGAAACGTCCGACATGTGCACCCGCTGTCCGACCAGAACGGCGTTGATGGAATAGCGCTGCAGCGAGTCGTCGATTGTAACAGTCTGCCCCGGCTTGAACTCTCCAATCGGAAACGCCCACTGTCCGTACAGGAGCAGACATTCGCTAAATGTAACGTCTTTGGTTTGGTTGGAAATCGTTCCCTGGGGTTTGCCCTGATCGTCTTTGAGGGTAAACGCCAGCGGAGACGCCGCGCTGTCCAGCTTTCCGACGCTGCGGCAGAAGACGTTTCTGGTCGCTCTGGCGGCGGAATTGACGGTAAATCCGTATGACTTTTCCGACGGAGCGCTGTGAGCGCCAAACGGGGAGTTTATGTTCGCCGACGGCGCAGAATTCATGCCGGAAATCCCCTGTCCGGTTGACCCGAACCACGTTGTAACGCCGGTCTGCGCTGCGTTTTTATCCAGCGATTCAAACGCGAGGCTGTACGTACCGGCGCGCGGGGCGAGGACGTCTCCGTAGAGAAACTGCTGCGTCTCGCCGGAGGCAAAATCGACGTCAACGACGCCCGCCCAGTTCGTTCTGACGGCTGACCCGGACTGCGTGTGCGACATCCAGTAAAACAGCCCGCAAAAGACGGCAATGTAAATTGGGAACGAAATCCAGGTAATCCAGGTGGGGAGGTTCAGCTTTCGCCAGAGGAAATAGTCGCCCGCCCCGATTAAAAGAATGTACGCAATGAGAACCGCCGCGACAAGCCAAAACGACGGGATTGTTACGTCTTTGTACTGGTTCAGACCGCTTGCCAGCTGACCGGAAAGGTCGTCGTATCCGTAATGGAGAATCGCGTTGGCTGTGTACCGCTGAGCGTGGTCGTCCGTCTCGGGAACGTCCATAACGCGGCGGAGAAACCGTTCCCGATTCGACCATTTCTGAATCTGTTCCGCGTTGAGGTCAACGGCGGCGACGGTCAAGCGTCCAAACCCAATCGCCTGTCGATAAATCAGCGGCAAGTCCATAAACGAACATTCCACAACGGCGTCGGCAGAAACCGGCAGACGAACGGCGCGGAGGTTGTAACGCTGTCCGAACCCCAGCTTGGGAATGGGCTGATCGGAACCGGCGTACTGTTCCAAAGACCGCGTTTGATTGAGATAATACTCCGTCTGCTGTGACGACGCGTCGGCGCGGGAAACCGATTCCGGCTGTAACGAGTTGAGAAACGCGCCGGCTTTTTCGATGTCAAGCGTTGAGAGCGTTACATCCCCGCCCAAGCGCAGCCACTCGACCAGTTCCGGCGCGGTCAAGTCCGTTCCCGGCTTATGGAACCAGACGATTCGGTCGACAACCTGCAGCGACAAGGCGTTGTCTGTAACAAGCTGGGATCGAAGCTGGTCAATCGTGTCAATCTGAACGACGACGGGGCGATGAGCGGGATCGACGTCTGTATGGGTTATCGACAGCCGGACGAATTCCGATTCCGACTCCGTCCCGATTACCAGCGCTACTTCCCGATGGCTCTGCGCCGGCGCCGGCAAAGTCAGCTTTTTAACCGTCTTGTCTTCAAAGATGAGTTGCACCGCGCCCTGCCGTTTGGAAGAGCGAACCAGAGCGCGATAGTTCCCGTCGTCGGATTTGCTGACGGGATATTCCACCCAAACGCCGTCGTCGTCCGCCGCCTCAATCGCGACAAGCGGAGACGCGCTGACCGACTGCGGAACGACCACCGGCGTCCAGACGCCCGGCTTCCAGACGCTCTGAATTCCCACCGTCGCGGAACCAAGGTCTGGCTGGTCAGCGAATAAACAACTGGATATCCACATCGATATAATAACGGCTGTCAATATCTGACTGGCGCGATTCATAATATTCATTTTTAAGTTGCGAGTTGCGAGTGGCGAGTTGCGAGAGGATTAAAGTAAAGCCCCTCCCGCGTCTATTTACCTATATTATAGTTTATCATACCTTGCGCGTCTGTCAAGAAGACCCCCAATTTATACGATTGCACATGGTTGAGCCCGGATCGCGGCAGTCCTCTGCCGCCGAAGAGGAAAAAACGCTAAAAGCTCTCTTTTTTCTTCGGCTTCCCCCTTGTACTGTTTTCTGGATTTGAATATACTTGGAAATAGAGTTTTAGAGAAGCCTGATTAAAGCCGCGAAACAAGGAAGATAAACCATGGATGACTATGAGATTGTAAATTTTCTTCTATTCTTTATTCTCGCAGGTCTTATTATGGTGGGAATCGCTTTCCGTTTAGCGGGCGGAACTTCTCCTAAAACGGAAGGCGCATCTTCAAAGCAGAGGTTATTATATGGGGCGATGGCTTCATTAGTACATATTCTATTCGTGATTTTGTACGTCTTGACTAAAACCGACTGTTTTACAAATTTTGAAAGTCTGGGGGGACTGCCCGGAGATTTCATGGATTTGTTTATGATCTTTATTGTAGGACCTGTTAGCGTTATTGAAGTCAATCTTTCTGCTGGACTTAAATTATTCCTGATTGGCTGGTATATTTCGATTATTGTAACCTGGCTGTTATACTGTCGATACAGGAACGGGCTGACGCTTTTTCTTCTGTTAATCCCCGTATTACTCTGGACGGCGTTCAATGGGGTTATTCTTTCCATGGCGCAATACGGCGGTTTTTGACAAGAATTGAAAGATAACAGCGGACGAAAGTCCGCTTTAGTCCCGACAGGGACGACATCTCTATAACCGGCGGTTTTCAACCACCGGGAAGAAAGACGACGACAAACAAAAAATCGACAAATACTCTTTTTCATCCTCTCCCTCACGCCTGGCGTGAGGGAGAGGATGAAAAAGAGACGAACTCGAGTAGGAAGAGAGGTAGTGTTTCGTCGTCCGTAGACGAAAGTCGACGGTGAGAGAAATGGCGTCTCGTCGAGACGCGATCCCGCTTCTCAGCTTATCTATCTTCGCAAGAATAATATGTACTCTCCCAAGTGAAGCGTCGTCTCTCACCCGCCATCGGGGGCTATTGCCAAAAATTATAAAATGGATATACTGTACCGAAAAATTTTTATATTAATAATGAACGCCAAGCTCCCATTGCGGCTCGCTTTGCGTAAATTGCTAATTGCTAATTGACAATTGCTAATTGCCCTATGTCCAGCGAAAATAAGCCGATGCGATTTCCAGAGGCGGGGAATTCCCATGGAATTCAGTCCCTTTGGGGAGAGTACGCGTCTAAAGCGGGCGCGGCTCTGCGCCGGGTTTTGACGCTGTTGTTTATTTGCGGCGTTTTCGCGTCGGCGGCGGGGTACGCAGGCGCTCTGTTTCGGCTGAGCGTCGTCTGGGCGAACGATTTCCGACATCTTCATCCCGGCTTGCTGTTTCTGCTGCCGGTCGGCGGGTGGATTATCGCGTCTTTGTACAAGCGATACAAAACCGATTCCCGCAACGCGTTTGCCATCATGGAAGAGTCCGTTCAGACCGGCAAACCGATTCCTGCTGTCGCGTCGCCGTTGATTTGGGTTTCGACGTTTATCTCTCATCTTTTCGGCGCGTCCGCCGGGTGCGAAGGGGCGTCGCTGATGATTGGCGGCGGCATCGGGTCAACCGCCGGGCGGCTGTTTCGGCTCAACAAAGAGGACTCGGAACTGATCGTTCTGTGCGGGATGGCGGCGGCGTTTGCGCCGTTGCTGGGAACCCCGATTGCGGCGGCGGTTTTCGTGGTCGAGCTAACCCGAACGTTTTCCCGATCCCGGCTTTTGATGGCAACGATAAGCTCGCTGGTCGCTTACGCCGCCGTCCAGCCGCTGGGACTGCATCCGATTCGCTTTGCGCTGACGGTTCCGGAATACTCGCTGACGCTTATTCTCGGCGTCGCGCTGATCGCTTTGATCGGATTGGTCTGCGCGGAGGCCCTGCGCCGGGGAATCGACGCGGTTACGGTATGGCGTCAGAAGTCTGAACGTCCCGTTTGGACGATTGTCTTTGGGTCGGCTGTAATCGTCGGAATTACTTTCCTGCTGGGAACTTACGACTACAGCGGACTTGGCGTAGACGTTATTGCCCGGGCGTTTCACGGTCAGGCGGACGCGACGGCGTTTTTCTGGAAACTGGCTTTGACGGTAATCGCGATGGGCGTCGGATTCAAGGGCGGGCAGATTGTCCCGGCGTTCTTTATCGGCTCGACGTTGGGCTGTACGCTGGCGGGCGTGGTCGGTCTTGACCCCGCCATCGGCGCGGCGGTTGGCATGATCGCCGTCTTCTCTGGCGTTGTCCGATGTCCCTTTGCCGCATTGGTGATGAGCATTGAAATTTTCGGTCCCGCCTCGTTGCCGATCTTTATTCTCGCCTGCGGGCTTAACCAATGCGTAATTCGTAATGCGTAATGCGTAATTATGAATTCGGAATGCGGAATTAGGAATTGTTAAATATCTTGTCTAAACTCTCTATCTTCTACTCCCTATTCCCTACTCCCTATTCCCTACTCCCTATTCCCTATTCCCTATTCCCTA
>JAFZAL010000190.1 GCA_017557195.1 Thermoguttaceae bacterium
AAGAAATACTAATAACAAAACAATCGAAAAATACCCATTTCCTTCCCCCAAGCGCCGTTGGCGCTGGGGGGAAGGAAATGAGGTTAACTCGATATAAAGAATCTGGTTTGTCTTATCCCGGCGGTTGAAACCGCCGGTTATAGGAATATCGTCCCTTCGGGACTTTAACGGACTATCGTCCGCTGTCGCTACTGCGACCTTTTGTCTCTCATTCGGGGACAAATCTTCTATACGCCGGAAAAATTTGCGTGTTTCCCGGAGGTAAATAAAACTTTTTTGCCCCCCCTTGATAAAGAGCAATTTCGTGGTATATTCTACTTTAATAAATGCCGGAGTGGCGGAATGGCAGACGCGATGGATTCAAAATCCATTGTCCGCAAGGATGTGTGGGTTCGACTCCCACCTCCGGTATCCAGTTCCCTCGCTATAACAGCGGGGGATTTTTTTGCTCTATAAACATCCCTGTTACGGTTCAAATCGTGATAGGGCTTTTCTTTGACAGTCATTTCTTCTACCTAACTTTCCCATCGAATGTATCGATTATGATGGTTGTATCGATTGTATTGGCGTTTTTTTGTTTTTTCGTGATTTTTTCTAAAATTCTGACTTTAATTCTTATTTCTTGACCTATACTCATATACTACAAAGAAGGAGTATTATATCATGAATAAGACTTATTGCGCATTGTGCGGAATTTTGCTTATTGCCGCTGCGATTCTGTTAGGGTTGTCTCTGGCGGGGTACTCTCCGTCGGACTCTCTGATGGGGAACTATTATCCCGCCCATAGCCCGGAATCAATCAGCAACCCCTGCGGATACTGGGGCGCCTGGATTTCCGAGCAACTGTTTTATTACGTGGGCTGGGGCGCATATATACTCTTGGCGTCGCTGATTGCTTACGCTTGGCTGACGATTTCCCGTCAGGCGATAGATCATCATATTTTCCGTTCGTTCGGCTGGTGGATGGGTCTGGTCGGAACGTTGATCTGTTTTGCTCTGCTGTTCAATGATTCGATGTTTTCCTCGCTGCCGTACGGTTCTGGCGGACTGGTCGGCTATCAGGCAAAGCAGTTTCTTCACAGTCAGTTGTCCTATCTTGGAACGTTAATTGTCGGCGTGAGTCTGATGCTTTTCGGCGGAATTATGTGCGCTGAAAACATGATGTACTTTTTGTTGAACCTGTTCATTTTGCGCCCGGCAAAGAAGATGTACCGTCTTTGGATTGCCGATGGACGAGAACCGGCGCCGCAACTGGCAGTCGAAGGAGGCGGCATTTTAGTAAACAAAGAGCCTGAAAAGAATCCGGAGCCGGAAAGCAAACGCGAAGCGAAAACTTCCTCATCGCAACTCGCAACTCGCAACTCGCAACTGTCTCCTGCCCCCGTTTCTCCCAACATGGACAAGGGCGACAACAAGGGCTGGTTCTGGAATCGAATTCTGCCGAAGTCGAAAACGCCCAAGCCGGAAATCGTTCTTCCGGAACCCGACAAGCAGCTTAAGCTTGTTTCGTCAGACGAAATTGACGACGCCCTGGTTGAAGCTCTGGTCGGTCCGGAGAAGGTCAAAGAACCGTATAAACTCCCGCCGATCGATCTGCTCAAGCCGCCGGTCGTGTTCAATCAGGAAGCGTACGAAGAAGAAATTCAAAATACGTCGTCGCTGCTGCAAACGACCATGGCGGACTACGGCGTCAACGTTGAAGTGGTTGACCATCAGACCGGCCCGATTTTGACGATGTACGAAATCAAGCCGGAACGCGGCACGCGTCTGAACAAGATTTCCTGTTTGACGGACGATTTGTCAATCGCCATGAAGACGGGCGGCGGCGTGCGAATTGTCGCGCCCTTGCCGGGCAAAAACACGATTGGAATAGAAATTCCCAACAAGAATAAAAAGTCCGTTCGGTTCCGGGAAGTCCTTGAGGAATCCATGGAACAGACGAAGGGCATGAACATCCCGATTTACCTGGGCTGCGACGTTGCCGGCGCGCCGATTTACGCCGACCTCGCCAAGCTGCCGCACCTGCTCATCGCCGGTCAGACGGGTTCCGGTAAATCCGTCTGCTTGCACTCGATTATCGCGTCCATGCTCATGACGCGGTCGCCGTCGCAGGTTCGCTTGCTGATGATCGACCCGAAGATGGTCGAACTGTCGCAGTACAAGAGCATTCCGCACCTGATGCACCCCGTTGTAACAGACATGAAAAAGGCGGAAGCCCTGTTGGCGTGGGCGGTCGACAAGATGGAAGAACGTTACAATCTGCTGGCGCAGGCGGGTGTTCGTCACATTTCGCAGTACAATAACTTGACTCAGGAAGAACGCTTGGCGAGAATCAAGCCGCAGACGGAAGAAGACCGTCAGAAGATTCCGGAAAACATGCCGTTTATCGTTATCATCGCCGACGAAATGGCGGATATGATGATGACCTGTCCGAAGGAAGTGGAATCGCACATTATCCGCCTGGCACAGAAGAGCCGCGCTGTTGGAATCCACCTGATTCTGGCAACGCAAAAGCCGATTAAACAGGTCGTTACCAGCTTGATTAAATCGAACCTGCCCGCTCGAATTTCGTTCAAAGTTACCAGCAACATCGACAGCCGCGTCGTTCTGGAAATGATTGGCGCGGAAAAACTGATGGGGTCTGGCGACATGCTCTTTGTCCGCAATGGGCCTGCGTCGCTCATCCGCGGTCAGGGCGCGTTCCTTGATGACGAAGAGATCGAGCGTCTGGTTCGTTACGTCGGGAAAGAGGATCAGGAGTTTGAACAGGATCTGGTTCAGTACACTGAAAACGCCGTTCAAGAAAGCGCTCCCGGCGGCGCGCCCGGAGAGGACATGTCCTCGAAAGACGAACTTTACGACGCTGCGGTCGAGATTGTTATCAACGAAGGACGCGGGTCAATTTCCCTCCTTCAGACCCGTATGAGCATCGGTTACGGCCGCTCGGCGCGTCTGATCGAGATGATGACCAACGACGGCATCCTCAGCGCTCACAACGGCGGCAAGCCGCGAGAAGTGTTGATCTCGCCGGAAGAATGGGAGATTCGCAAATGTCAAAAGCAGATGGCAAAACAGACGCCAGCGACTGCGCGATTTACCGCGCCGTCGCCTGTCCGTCCGCCGGTTTCAGACGCCCCGAATATGTACGCGACGTCTTCAACCGCGATCGTTCAGCCTGTAGAATCGTATTCAACGCAAAACGTCCCCTTTGAACCGGACGCCGAGGAAGAATACGACTACGAGGACGCTGAGGAATGCGACGAAGAATCCCCGTTCTTTGAAGACGAAGAACTCAACGAAGACGAATCCAACTACAGCGAACTGGAAGCGCGTCTGCTTGACAAAATCAGTAAGGCGTCTCAGGCGTATCTGGATCAGAACTCGAACAGCGGACAAAGCTTTTCGAAAAGCTAAGCATTGAGCGGCGCTTGCGCGGGGAATGCGGCGGCTTGACGCCGGCGGCGAGGCGCTGCTCCCAATCCGCGCTACCGCGCGTTTGCCAATTTCCGCTCCCGTTGGTCGCTTTGTCCTGTCTGGGTACTGCGACGTAGCCAAACCCCTTCTCGGGTCGCGGACGAAGTCCGCCGAAGGTTTTAACCACAAAGAACACAAAGAACACAAAGATTTATTAATGCTCTTTACTCTTTCTACTTTACCTATCTTACACAATCTTTCCCCGTCTGTTTTTGTCTTTGCCCCCCTTGACGAAAAGGCGCGATAGTAGATAATTACAAGCTGTTAAAGCAACAGGCGTTTAATATATATTTATTGACAGGTTTGTACATGGATTAACCCCCCACTACTGCCTACTGCCTATTGCCTACTGCCTTACTAACCCCCTAACCCCAGCTACTACCCATGACATCGCCTTCTGTAAAGCGCGCGTTAATCAGCGTCAGCGATAAAACCGGATTAGCCGAATTCGCCAAAGGTTTGGTTGAATGCGGCGTTGAAATTTACTCTACTGGCGGAACGAAAAAGTTCCTTCAGGAAAACGGCTTGAACGTCAACGAAGTTTCCGCCTATACCGGATTCCCTGAAATGATGGACGGGCGTCTGAAGACGCTTCACCCGAAAGTATTCGGCGGAATTTTGTGCAGACACGACAACCCGTCGGACATGCAAGGTCTGGAAGAACACGGCATTCTGACCTTCGAGCTGGTCGTGGTTAACCTCTATCCGTTCCAGGAAACCGTTGCCAAGCCGGACGTTACGATGGCTCAGGCGATTGAAAAGATCGACATCGGCGGGCCGTCGCTGGTTCGAGCGGCGTCTAAAAACCACGCCTTTACGACCATTGCGACCAACGCATCTCAGTACGCTGGCATTCTGGAAGAGATTCGCGCTAACGGCTGTACGACTTTGGAAACGAGAACCAAGCTGGCGGCTGCCGCGTTTGCTCATACGGCGGAATACGATCGCGCTATTGCCGACTACTTTGCCGGCGTTACGACTCAGGACGGGTTCCCCGGTTCGCTGTCGCTCAACTACACTCGCGCGTCGATTCTTCGTTACGGCGAAAACCCGCACCAGAAAGGCGCGTACTATATCGCTTCCAACGCGGCGGCGACGGGCAACATCGTCAACGCCGTTCAGCTCAACGGAAAAGAGCTGTCCTATAACAACCTCATGGACCTGGACGCCGCTCTGGCGGACGTCAAGTTCTTTAAGAAGCCGGCTGTCTCGGTAATCAAGCACAACAACCCCTGCGGTCTGGCTCAGGCGGACACCGTCGAAGAAGCCACTCGCAAGGCGATGGAAGGCGACCCGCTTTCCGCGTACGGGTCAATTTTGGGCGTCAACCGCGTTCTGGACAAGGCGTCGGCAGAATACCTCGCTCAGCCGGGTCGGTTTATCGAAGCGATTGCCGCTGTTGACTTCACGCCGGAAGCGCTGGAAATTCTCACGACCGTTCCGAAATGGAAGAACAACGTTCGACTCATGAAAGTCGGTCCTCTGACGCAGTCCTCTCAATGGGCTTACCGACCGCTTGACGGCGGCATTCTCATGCAGGAAGCGGACGTCTTGGAAGACGATTCCGCCGACTGGAAAGTTGTAACAGAGGCTCAGCCGACGGACAAACAGCGCGAAGACATGGCGTTCGCCTGGGACGTCTGCCGCATGGTAAAGTCCAACGCGATTACTGTCGCCAAAGACAACATGCTTCTCGGAGCGGGCGCCGGTCAGATGAACCGCGTCGGGTCGGTGGAAATTGCCATCGCCACAGCAGGCGACCGAATCAACGGCGCCGTTTTGGCGTCAGACGCGTTCTTCCCGTTCCCGGACTCCGTCGAACGCATTCACAACGCTGGAATTCAGGCGATTATTCAGCCTGGAGGAAGCATTCGCGACCAGGAAGTCATCGACGCCTGCAATAAGTACGGCATCGCCATGATTTTCACTGGAAAACGTCATTTTAGACACTAATTAGGCAGAAGGCAAGAGGCAAGAGGCAGTAGTAAAGTTTTCTCTACTGCCTACTGCCTACTAACTATTGCCTACTGCCTACTGCCTACTGCCTCTTCTACTCCCCACTCCCTATTCCCTACTCCCTACTACCCCATGTCCGAAACCCGAACAGGAACAACCGAGTTATCTTCACGCAAACGACGCGCTACGGCGGAATCCATGGCGCAGTCGCAGAAAAATATATCCGTCAGCGAATTCTTTATGAAAAACCGCCATTTGCTGGGGTTTGACAACCCGCGCAAAGCTCTTTTAACGACCGTGAAAGAGGCGGTTGACAACTCGCTCGACGCCTGCGAGGAAGCGGGAATTCTGCCGGAAATCTGGGTCGGAATCGATCAGACCGGCGAGAACCGTTATCGGGTGTACATTCAGGACAACGGGCCGGGAATCGTGAAAAAACAAATCCCGCCCATTTTCGGGAAACTGCTCTACGGGTCAAAGTTTCATAAACTGAAAATGACCCGCGGTCAGCAGGGGATCGGCATTTCCGCCGCCGGCATGTACGGCGCGCTGACAACCGGCAAACCGGTGCTGGTTATGTCGCAAATCAGCAAACGCAACGCATTTTACTGCGAGCTGAAAATCAACACAAAAACCAACGAGCCGGAAATCCTCAACAATCGCGGGGAAGGCGTCGTCATTCCCGCCGCTCAGGCAGAGCGCGAAGAATGTATGAAGGTCAACAACATTCAATGGGAAGACGTTCCCCATGGAACGAGAATCACCATTGAACTGGAAGCGACGTTCTTCCGCGGTCGCGGCTCGGTTGACGAATATATCGAGGAAACCGCTATCGCCAACCCGCACGCGACAATTCATTACAAAAGCCCGCTGGACGATAACTATACAACCATCGCGCGGTCAACAGACCAGCTCCCGCCCGAGGCGAAAGAGATCAAGCCGCACCCCTACGGGGTTGAACTGGGTTTGCTGGCGACGATGCTCAAAGACTCCAAAGAGCCGACCATGTCGTCGTTTTTGACAAAGAGCTTTTCCAAGGTCAGCCCGGTCAAGGCGCAGGAAATCTGCGGAAAAGTGGGACTGTCGACGTCCATGAAGCCCGGCAAGGTAGAGCACGACCAGGTCGACAAACTGTACAAAACAATTCAGGCGACCAAACTGCCCAACCCGTCAACGGAATGTCTGTCGCCCATCGGGGAAGAGCTGCTCATTAAAGGCATGCACACCGTCATGCCGGGCGAGTTCTACACCGCAGCAACGCGGCCGCCAGCCGTCTATCGCGGCAACCCGTTTCAGCTGGAAGTTGGGTTGGTTTACGGGTCGACGACGGCAACGCAGCAGGTCAGCAAAGATCTTTTGTTGGAACTGCTGGACGAAACCGACACGCGAACGCTGCGTCAGTTCCTCATGATGACGTTCTATGGTTTGGGCGCAGACGGCGCGGACAAGATTCTCGCCAAGGCGAAAATCGGGACGCGAAAGTCGCCCAAGGGGC